>JACSDG010000131.1 GCA_015660855.1 Magnetococcales bacterium | reverse complement strand
GGACGAACGGACAATTCCCCGGATTGACACCTTTCAGTCAATTTGAATATTGGAACCTCTCGGACACACCCCCCGGACCCCCGCAATAGTTTCAACCTTGAAAAAAAAAGGGGGGGGGACTGAACGGTTACAAAGAAACCGAACGTATACCATTCCTAAGGAGTGCTCCGTCAGTAGCCGCGAATGAAGTCAGGCCTACAAAAAATAACGGGCAGCAGCACCGCCGTTAATTTGGCTGAATCTGTAAAACTGCGGCGCACGATTTCCCCATTTTTCAATATTGGACTCGATCTCCTCAGTTTTCTTGGCGACCGTTCCATAAGCGGCGTCGCCCTTCTTGACCATGCCGTGTTTTTCAAGATTCTCGGCAGCAGCACTGATGTCCGACTTGTTGGATCCCTGAGAGGTTTTTACTTTTTTGGCCGGTGGCGGGGGTGGTGCCGCTGGGGCCGGGGTCGAAGCAAGCGCACCCAACAGCCCCGCCGCCAGACCACCAACCCCTCCTCCTGCCCCGCTCATGGCATCCATCACGCCCCCTCCGGAGTTGCTCTGGGTACTTGGAGCCACATCCGGTTCCCCAGCCGCCTCGGCCCGGTCAAACTCGGCCGCCGCCATCTTGTACTCCCCAACCCGTTTTCCTGACTGCTCTTTGATGGTTTGCCACAAGGCAACATCCTTTTGCCGCAAAAGCTTAAAGGATTCCAGCTGCTTGTGGGCCATTTCCGGAGTGGTCCTCTTGGCGATACGGTCCTGTTTGATTTTTTCAAGGCTGTTGTTGCGACAGGTGCTCAACTTTTCCACCGCAACCTGGGTTTCATCATACTTGGCAAGTTCTTTTTCCATGTCCGCCATGGCGGCCACCTTGGCTTGCGCCCTACCCTTTTGCAGCTGGTTGTTCCAGTACCCCCCCGCCGCCCCGACCGCCGCACCAATGGCCGCCCCCGCCAGCACATTCGAAGCTTTCTGTCCCGTCAAAAAACCGATCCCGGCACCAGCAGCAGCACCGATCAAGGCCCCTTTGAGCATGTCCTCACCATAAAAATCACCGAGGGCATCCAGAGTTTTCAATTCCGCATAGCAGGGATCGCTGCTGTCATCCGAACCGATACGACCCTCCTGGGTCGAAACCCCTACCGCCTCAACCCCCTTGTTGACCCCGGCACAACCCGACAGACTGCTCGCCACAAGGCTTATCCCAACCAACACCGAAGCACTCCGGGACAAAAGTGACCGCCCTGGCTTTTTCAGCACGATACTGCGACGTTCATTGTATGCAAACGGCCCCGTTTCAGCGGCAAAATCCAATTCGATGGTCATTTCGTCAATTCCCTCTCTCCGATACAGATCATTTAGGTATGTGCATAAACTTTTCAGCAAAACACAGTCGCGATTGTTTTTTTCCGCGCACGAACACCCTGCCAGGAGCCAAACCGCAACCAGGAACATATATCCCAAAACGGTAGCGGTTTAAAACCTCTTTTAAAAAAGAGGATCCCTGGTATCCATCACCGCCCTGTACGGGCAAGCACAAAATTTTCCCCGCGCATGTTGATTACCGGTTCCATGGCACCTGTGCGATACTGGCGAGTCAGGCTGGGCACACGGGTACGCAAATAGCCCGTCAATTCCTTCACCGAAACCTGACTGTCACGGGGATCCGTATCCGCTGCACCTTTCAAACCTTCCAGCATGGCGTAGGTAAAAACGCCATGCCCCAGTTGTTCCAGTTCACTGGCCAACTGCACTCCGGTCGTGGCTGCCACAATGTGAATTCCGGTGGAACGGGACAGGACCGCCATGGAGCGATTGTTGGACAACTTTGAAAATTGGTTAACCGCCCCACCCGATTTACATGCGTCCAGAAGCAGCAACACGTTGCGCGCCGACATGCGCGTCATCGCCTCCTGCAATACCGATGAGGGCATGGCAATCTCTTTGAGAGGCGTATTGGTTGACCAATCCACATCATGAGTAATGAAATACCAAACATCTTCTTCCGATTCCCCATGACCGGCCAGATAAACCACCACGGTATCCTGGGGAGCCGTATCCTTGAAAGTTTCCAGTAACTTTAAAATCTCAGGACGAGTGGCGTGTTCGTCGTAACGCTCATCCATGAGTAACCGATTTTCCGAACCCTTGGCAGCAGCGGAGAAAAAATCCCGGACACCCTTCGCGTCGGGGGTACCAAAATTAAGGTTCATCTTGGGATTTTTATAGCGGTTGATGCCCACCGTAACCAAATGTGTGGCCGGCGGACGGGAATTCCCACCGGTATGGTCAAAAATAATTTTGACCATTTCGCTTTCAATCCGATCCCGGCTCAGGGCTACCCCCTGAAACGCATTGGAGCCATCCACCAAAGGGACCATGAAACGCAGTTTCCAGATTTCACCATTGTTGCCTTTGGTTTTGCCCATGTCTTCCCCCGAGCGGGGATCCAGCACCTTGCCGTTGTGAAACAGACGTACCTCGCCAATACCACTGCCCAGATCCTCGACAGTCACCACAATGGGCAGTATCGCACCGGAAAGGTTCTCTTTTTCCAGAGTGACTTTCGGGGGTGGGGTAAATCCTTCGGCCACGTTGGGTAAGGTACCCAGAGACAGTTCTTGACCCATCAAAAGTCGTCCCAATAACCCTGGACGATAATAACTCTCCAGAAAACCGTCCACCGTGAAAGAACGCTCCTGGATATCCCAACTGAGGGCATCCATACGATCTTCGATTTCTCCATCCAGGGTGCCATCAAAAAAACCTTCCGGCGCTACCGCAGCCCAACCGGAACGCATGGCCACCACCCTTGCCAATTCCGCACCCCGATCCGCCGACCAGAATCGCACCATGCGATCATCCGCCGCACTGGTCAACACACCCACATCACTCGGAGAAAAAGCCAAGGCGTTCACCCTTTTCCCCTTGGTCCCAATGATTTCGCGCGGTGTGGACGGTGAATCAGAAGCCGGTTCGGGGGAAGAATCGGCGGTTGTTTCAGGTGGTGGTGCGATGCCATCGGCCTCACTCCGGGCGCGACCACGTTCCCCCACCCCCTTACCCATTGTCCAAACCCGGATGACTCCGTCTTCGTCCGCAACCGCTATAAATTTCCCATCGTTACTGAAAGCCAAAGCGGTCGAATCACCCCCTTCACTGACCTTCCAGGTTTCCTGTCCCGTCGTCGGGTTCAGGGCAATAACCCCACCATCTTCCAACGCGCCGACAACCATGGACCGGTCTGGACTCCACACCACTTTGGCCACGCCACTTTCCACCTGGGTGGCGGTCGTCGTCCCTTGAGCCATATCCACGAGCAACACCTGACCATTTCCTCCAACCAACGCCACCTTCTCCCCACCGGAGGCGATGGAAAGATCCCGTATTCCCCCATCCACATTGGGCAGTTTGCGTATCTGGGCACCCGTTTCCAGATTTCTCTGGGTCAAACTCCCATCCTTTCCGGTCACAAGCACCGAACCATCCGGCAACAAAGACATCCCTGTCACCGGCCCGTGGCTCTCCATGGTTTTCACAACGGTCCCCTGGACGGTATCCCACACCGTGAGGGTTCCATCTTCGGCACTGGTCAACAATCGAGGACGGTTATCGTCGCTGGCAGCCACACTCGCCGGGACGTCCTTCTGGGCTTTCTTGTCCTTATCCGGGGCTGGAGCGTTTTCCTCGACACGGGCACGACCGCGAGTATCCCCAGACCCCGGCAGAAAAAGAAGACCGTTGACGGATCCGGCGTTGATGCCGGCAACCCTCTGGCCGGTCTGGGTTTCCCATACGTGAACCATGCCATTGGCAGCCGCAGCGGCAAACCATCCTCCCCCCGGTGCATAGGCCACCACCTTCATCTCCACCGCATGCCGTGAATTAATGTTGAAGGTCGGTCGAAAAGCCTGACGGGCGTTGAATTGAACCGCATTGATGAGGCTCCTTTGGGAACCCATGGGACCGGATATCGCTTCCAGCGCAAAACCGGTCATGGATACGGAAATAATGGCTAACCTTAGAAAAAAACTTCTTTTTTTCATAACGTTACCTCAGCATTTTTTGCAGGAATGAAGGGATCCGTTCCATCCAACAGCAATCGTGGTCCACCCCCTCAAGAAGGGTGAAATGAACGGGAGACGCCGGTGGAAATCGTTCCACAAAAGAACGAACCACCGCCGGTGGCACGACAACATCTTCCCCACCCACAAAATGCCACTGGGGCAATTTTTTCAGGTGTGAAACAAAACGGGTGGGGTTTAAGGAATCGGGCATAGAAGAAACCCCGTGGCTGGTCGTCCAGGCATCCAAATCCAGGTTGGCGGCCAGGGTGACCAACCATACCACGTCCCGACGCCGGGCCGCCAGCAAAGTGGCCAGAGTTCCACCGCCAGAATGTCCGACCAAAGCCAAAGATCGGGCATGCGTGGCGGCCTTGATCCGGTCGAGAGCCGAATCGTGGATGATCACCACCGCGTCCGAATACCGATGGGATGTCCAATATTCAACCTGACAGAGGGGGGATTGGCGTCCGTCAAACTGACAGAGACGGGCCATATAAAAAAAATCAGGAGCGGGATTGGCCAGGGCCAATTCCAGGGAAACGGCCTTGACCGGGGTAGGATCACCAGACGGCGTGTTCCTGTCTCTCCAGGCCAAACCGTCGCCTTCGATCAAAACCACCAGAGGGTCAGGTTCGGGGTTGGTTTGTTTCAGAAATCCTGTCAACCGGAACCCTTGCACCTCCAAGGGAAATGGACGCAGACCCGCCCTGGCAGCCAAAGATGTCGCCCGTTCCATGGGACTGGTCACGCAAGCCGCAAGCAAGGCCGCCCCCGTCCACACGGCCAACCATGACCTGGTTTCCATTGTTCATGCCCGACGGCAAAACATGGGGTCTCCCGCAATCCAGCCAAGGACCGTCGCCACACTAAAGAACCGGCTGGGATCGCCAGCCTCTCAATCCCAGCCGGTTCAGCAAAGAATCAGACGCTTTTTTCAGAAACGAAGGTTGAGCTGAAGCTCCAGGCCCCGTTCCCTGACGCTGCCGCGTTGAATGCCGTCCGAAAATTTGACGTCCCCCGACCACGCCTCGTTGAAGGCGATACGGGTACCCAGCGACAAGACACCACCGTTTGGATCGTATCCTGCTGCCCGCTCGAAATTGGTGTCGATCTCAAGACCCACCCCGGCGTAAGGCTCAACGACACCGCCACGCGCGGTTTCGATGGGATAGGCCGCTTCCAACGAAGCGTTGAATTGGTTGAGCACCGTTTCGTCCGTGCTATCGTCGGGATTGGTCGTACTGGCCCAGAAGCCAATGTTTCCCGTCAACTGGAGATTATCGACGGGAAAAAAGCCCAGCGCACCGATGGTGATCATACTCTTTTCATAATCGGAGACCAACCGGTCGCCATCGGCCCAGGTATACCCGGCCAGGGTATACAAGCTGAACATATCGTTAAACTTGTAGGCAGCGTAAGGATTGAGTGAAATACTGCTGACTGCCGACTTGTCGGTTGCATTGAATTCGACCTTCTGTTCCGAACGTCCAAAAATCGGGGTCAAACCAACGATGATCTTGTTCTTGAACAACCTGTCGTAACCAATAGCCGTTTCCATGCTCACGGTATCAATCGTAAGTCCGGAAGTCCTATCCGTGGTATCGACAATGTTGTACTTGCCCCAAACCCCATTGTTAAATGTCCCACCCCCCGCTGACAAGCCCGTCATCCCCTCGAAACCTTCCTGCCCGTTCGACGCCAGACGCTGAGAAAAAATATTTCCACCTTCGTTGAACGACACCTTGTCTTTTCCAGCCTTCACGCGAAAGGCAGACGGACGCAGAATGTTGACCAAATGGCTGGACACTATCCGAACCTGCTGGGTGGTTTCTGTTCTTGTTTCGGTGTTCTCGGAAGCACTTCCGTAGGAATAAGCACTGGAGGGACAATCATGCAAAATTTCCTTGACCAAAGCACTGCCGGTGACGCCATCCGGGCAAAGATGCGCCCAAGCGTCTCCGGCCATCAGCCCACCCGCCGAAGCCAAACACGCTGCCAATATTTTCAGCTTACTTTTCATTAAATCCACTCCTTAGTAAATGGAACCCACCACGAACGCCCCCAGCCAGACGGAAACAATAAAAATCCCCGCCCGCCGCATTCGCGACCTGGATAGTCAAAGATGTAATTACGCAAGAACATTGCCAAACGATTGACCCCCCCCAAACAGACACCACTCCCCCGTAACCAAGGCAGCGTCCCCTTCCCCCACCGATGAGAACATCGGAACTTAAAGACAAAACGAGGGGAGGAATATCAAATTTTCCTGCTTAACGCAAGTGTTATTTTCAGAGGGATAGGTAACCGTTCACCCCCTCCCCATTTTTGGACCGGAAAAACGATCAATTACGGGAGGCAACTTCCTTCTTGAAGGAGCTGGAAATCACGTTGTCCCTGCCGATTGTCCATCCGGCCCGATCCTGGACATAATTGGAAAAAAAAATTGACAAATTTCTGTGGACTAAAATGGTGAAATCCTGGATAATCCAAGTGTTGATGGGAGTGTTTCAACTTGGTTACAAGAGGAAGAAAATAATCAATTTGGAAGGTTAAAGACGGAAAAACCTAATTGACGCCGCCTGGTCGGAGAAATGCTGAAAGTGTTTCTGGAACCCGTTGGCATCGAAGTACATATATCGGAAAAACATAGTTTGGCAAAAGTCGTTGAGGGGGCCAGGGGAGATCATCCCAATGCCGTTAACTTAAGCATACCCCAAGAAACTGTGCTAGAATAACGGTATTGTTCGCTTCATCCAAAAGGAGATTTTCAGATGATACCAGGAGATCGTAGCCACTGGATTATCTGAAAAAAATTATAGCGTCATAGCCAAACTTATGGCTGATGTCCATTTTATTGCGAGACATCGCCGGAGTCCTGAGGGTTTTACCCGATGCCGCATACGAACCTTTGGACGGTTGGTCATGTTACTGCTCAATCAGCTCCATGGTTCGATACGCATTGAACTCAATGGTGGTGAGTAGAGATTCTCGCAACCTCTCTGCTTAACGCAAAGCACTACCCCGCGAGCATTTTTTCTGATCTCTATCGGCAACGCAGGGGCATAAAGAAGGTTACAAACACCTTGAAATTCACGCCGAATTGCAAAACTGGTCTGAAAAGCAACTTCATGCTGTCCTACAGGATCTGCACGCGAAATTGCTAACACTCAACTTGGCTTCCATCCAGAAAGCCATCGCGCAAATCCGTGTGGATGAAAAAACCGAATCCCTGTAAGCCTCGTTACCAAGTCAACCATGCCCAGGCTCTATTCCGGATAAAGGGGACAATCGTTAAAATTTTGAGTTCACCAAACCCTCGCAAATGGATCCTTGCCCTCACTGAGGCAATGGCCAGAGACATAACCGCAGTTCGGCCAGGGAGGAAATTTGCTCGAAGATTGCATCCTGGCGTTGGGATCCGGGTTTGTCCAGCGTATAAACGGGGTCGGTAGAAACTTAAGTTAATGGCATTGGGGATGATCCCCCCGGACCCCCGCGATACTTTTAAAGAAAAAAAGGCGGGGGGACTGAACGGTTACTGAAATTCAGACGATGACGAACCAGCTTTTTTTCGGGGAACGCAGACCTTGGCACTTCACGGCACATCCAGTTCTTCACTGATGACGAGTCACGGCAATGCCTGGGATAGCGGCATGGATCCGGACGATTTCGGGTTGGAAATTGTCATTCCAGATGTTTCGTTACTGCTTGATGGTCAATACCGGCGTGATGGAGACAATCTTGAGATCATTGGATCCCACGGGGATGTGTGGACGGTGGATGGCTATTTTGCCTACGCCGAGCCACCCGTATTGTCGGCTCCCAACGGTGCGTTGCTGTTACCGGAGACGGTCAGGGCGTTGATCGTTGTCGATCCCACGGCCCATGCCACGATGGTTGCCGGTCCTACTGTCGTGACGGAAGGCCCCCCTGCTTTGGGTCAACAGATCGGCAAGGTGGGGGAGATTCTGGGCAAGTTGAAGGCCAAAGGGACCGATGGGGTGGAGCGTCTCCTCAAGGAGGGGGATGCCATCTACAAGGGAGATGTCATCCAAACCCAAAAGGGAGAGCTGATTAAACTTGTTTTGGTGGATGGAACCACTTTTCAGTTGGGGGAAAATGCCCGGGCGACCTTGGACAAATATGTCTACAATCCCGCAGCCAAGGAGGGGGGATTTGAGGCAACGGTCACCAAAGGGATTTTCAGTTTTGAGAGCGGCGGCATTTCCGGTTTGCATTCCGGCCGGCACACCACCATCAAAACTCCGACGGCGGTGGTTGGCATTCGCGGCAGTAAACTGTCTGGTGAAGTGACCGACGATGGTTCCACTACGGTAGTGCATACCGCCGGCGTTTTGGAGATTGCCGACGCCAAGGGCCAGGGGATGGTCACCCTGGTGGAACCGGGCACCGCCACCCAGGTGCATTTTGGTGCTGGTGCCCCGGAACCGGTGTTCAAGGCTCCCGCCGCTTTCATGGCCCGCTTGGACAGCCAGTTGGACATCGGCAAGGCCAAGGAGGAACAAAAGACGGAAGAATCGGGAAAATCGGAAAACAAGCAGGAAAAGTCACCCGAAGGAAAAAAAGAAACGACCGAAGGAGATCCGGGGGGGCAAGAGGGCAAAACAGAGGGGAGCGGGCCAGGAGAATCCAAGGCGGAGGAAGGGACGAGCCAGGAAGGCGAAAAAAAAGCGGTCGAGGAAGAAACCAAGGCGGCGAGTGAGGGGGTGGACGATACGGAGAAGGGGACGGCTGCGGATACGGCAGCGGATGCGGGAGGCAATTCTGCGGCGGAGGGTGGTTCCAATGGTGCCCCGGCCCAAGCGGCACCAGCTCCGGGTGATGTCCCTTCGTCCAGAAATGTGGGGGCAGACCTTCCCACAGCCAATCCTGCGGAGACTGGTGGGGGGGCGGAAGGAATCCAGGCCGTCGCGAATTCGGTGGGTGGTGCGCAACAAGCCACAAGTCCGGTGGGAGGATCTCCCAATAATTTGGCACTTTCAGCTTTGGCATCGTCTCCTTCGGTTGGAAGGGGTGAAACTATAGCACCACCTCCACCCCCTCCCATTATTCTGCCCACACCAAAAATAGAGCAACCCAAGCCAGACAATGCCCCCCCTACAGGTACGGTGGTCATCAAGGGTGATGCGATTCAGGAACACACATTGGCGGTGACTCATGATTTGGCGGATGCGGGGGGACTGGGGACGATCGGTTATCAGTGGCGGATGAACGGAGAAGATATCCCCAACGCCACGGGTATCACCCTGGATCTGACCGAAGCCATGGTGGAAAAAGCCATCACCGTTGTGGCCACTTACGTGGATGGTCGCGGCGTGACGGAGCGTGTAACCAGTGGTGCCACCGCCCTTGTCGCCAATGTCAACGACCTGCCTGCCGGATCGGTTACCATCGACGGTTCCCCGGTCCAGGAGCAGACCCTGATGGTGGTCAACAGCCTGTCGGATGCGGATGGGTTGGGGGCGATGCATTATCAGTGGCAGGCCGACGGGGAGGACATCCCCGATGCCACAGAGGATTCCCTGGTTTTGACCGAAGCGCAGGTGGGCAAGGGCATCACCGTCGTGTCGTTATACACCGATGGTCATGGGACATCCGAAAAGGTTTCCAGCATTTCCACCTCTCCGGTGGTCAATGTCAACGATTCGCCAACTCTGGCTACTCCGGATGCCATCGACTACGCCGATACCGTCAATGTCGATGTGCTTTTCCCTACCACCGGCGTCCTTGAGGGGGCGGATCCCAATGGGGATGAACTCGTTTACGGTATTTCCGAAGGAGTCGGAAGCGGCATCACCCTGGACGGAATTGTTTATGACATCTCAAAGACGGGGATTTCCGGTACGCTCTTTCTCAACAGCGGTTCCGGTGCTTATGCCTACGTTCCCGGTGCTCTTGACGCTCGTGCCGACAGCATCGTGGAGGATTTTACCGTTACCACCTTCGACGGCAGTTTAACCGGGACCGCCATCCTGACTGTCAACGTGACCGCCACCAACGACAAACCTTTGCTTGCAACCCCAAGTGCTATCGGCTACATCGACACTATCAACGTGGATACTTTTGCCAATGCGACAGGAACCCTGGCGGGATCGGATGCCGAGGGGGGGACGTTGAATTATGGCATTTCCGGGGGAATCACAAGCAGTACCGCCATCGGCGGGATTATCTACGATATTTCCAAGACGGGGGCATCTGGCGTTTTGTACGTTAACAGTATCTCCGGTGCTTATGTCCACGTCCCTGGCTCCCCGAACGTTCTGGCTGGTAATACTACGGAAAATTTTATCGTTACTGCGTCTGACGGCAGTCTTGTCGCCACGGCTCTTCTTGGCGTCAACCTGACCGCCGCCAACGATACGCCATTGCTTACCACCCCAAGTGCCATCAGCTACACCGACACCGCTGGCGTGGATATTTTTTCCCATGTGACAGGTACCCTGGCGGGGTCGGATGCCGAGGGG
>JACSDG010000130.1 GCA_015660855.1 Magnetococcales bacterium | reverse complement strand
GTTTTGTTTTTGAATTAAAACAAAAAAGCTTTTTTGCCTATGGGGGTTTGGGGGCGAAGCCCCCAAGGTTTTGGTTTTTGCCCGAAGGGCATCATGTTCATTGGGGCAACTCCTTCATAATCTCTGCCTTTTCCGACGTTCGGTTTCCGGTAAGGACAAATCCCGCGAGCCTAGCGTCGGAATCGAAAAACCTTCCGACGATCCCAGTTGTTGGTTGGCCATCAAAAACCCAGTGGCCCTCCTTGGTTTGCGCCGGCAGTGTAATCACCGGGTGCAGATGGGTTTTGATTGCGACCGGCATGGGGGGGTAGTGAACCTCCGTGGGTTGGCCCAGCAACGTGCTGGCCAGGGCGCGGGATCCAATCATGAGAGGTTGGACAAACGGGAGGTTTTTGCCTCCGACCTCGGCGCAATCTCCTAGGGCATAAATGTCCGGGGCACTGGTCTGCAAAAACAAATCGGTAACAATGCCACGATTGGTCTTCAAACCACTCCGGGAGGCCAGTTGGGTTTCCGCTCGAACGCCTACCGCCGTCATGATCAGATCGGCTTCCACCTTCGCTCCGTTCTGCAAAACAGTGCGAATACCGGTGGCCGTCTTTTCGATGGCTCCATTGAACGTCCCAAGATGCCAAACCGCCCCCTTTTCGGCCATCGCCTGCTGTACCGCCTGCCCCGCAGCTTGAGGTATCAGGCTGCTGATGGGCCACGGATCGGGGCCGATGATCACAACCTCCCGTCCCGACTGCAATAAATCGTTCGCAAATTCCGAACCGATAAGCCCAGGGCCGATGATGGCAACACGATGGGCCGTGGTCAGCTTTTCCTGAAACAGGGCATAGTCCTCAAGGTTGTTGACCGACAGGCAGTCCTCGGCCCCATCACCGGTCAAGGGCAGACGTATGGGCGCGGAGCCAACCGCCAAGATCAATTTGTCGTAAACGAGTTCGCCACCTCGGTCCAGCGTCAAACGATGATGGATTGGATCCAGTTCCACCACACGGGTGTGTGTCAAGATTTCCGCGCTCAACGTCTGCCCCATGGCCGCAGCATCGGCGAGCACAAGATCAGCTGCCGATTTTTTTTGCGCCAAAGCGGTTGACAGGTTGGGCTTATAATAGGAATCACCGCCAGCGGCGGTAATCAAAACTCGGGGCACCTGACATTGACGATTTTTTAGTTCTCTGAGCAAGCTGTAGCCGGCCAAGCCGGAACCAACAATGATGATGGGTTTCATGGTGTTTCGGCCCCTGTGAAATGACCCGGTGAGATATTCCCGGATCTGTTGAACATGATGCCCTTCGGGCAAAGAAACAAAATCAAAACCCTGGGGCTGCGCCCCTAGACCCCCCTTGGGGGGCAGTAAAATCAAAATCAAAACCCTGGGGCTGCGCCCCTAGACCCCCCTTGGGGGGCAGTAAAATCAAAGTCAAAGTCAAAGTCAAAGTCAAAGTCAAAGTCAAAGTCAAAAACCTTGTGGGCTGCTGCCTCCAAACCTCCGCCGGGGGGGATGATCCCCCCCGGACCCCCGCAAAAATTTTTGCCAAACTTTGTTTTTCCGAAACGTCAAAATCATGCGTATCTTCCCGATCCCTGTTTCCCCAGAATGATATTCCAAAACTCGCGCGCTCGCGGAGCTTCCACCGAGGCAATGATTCGTTCTACAAAATCATAATTCACCTGCCCTCGGTCCAGGGAGCGTTTCTCTTCCTCGGTAGAGTAGACAATTTCCCCAAGAAGTTCCAATCCGGCGATAACTCCCACCATCCCGGCCCCCCGGTTGAACGTTTTATCGCGGGGAATAAAATACAGATCAAAAATGGTGTGGTCCTGTGCGTCCAGTGAGCCGATCAGGTTGGCGGTAATGCCGTGGGGGTCGGAAAACATTTTTTCCCACTTGCCGACAATCTCCAACAATTGTGTTTCCACCTGTTCTCTGGTACCCCGAAAGTGGATGGCCGTGATGGGGTAACCCGGTACCAACCATGGACCATCCACCGACCGGCACTCTCCTCCCTGGCGTGCAGCCCGCTCCAGGGGAAAGCCATCCTGGCCCTCAATACGCTTGAAAAACTGAAAATGAAAATGGTGCGGAATCGTCGCCCCGGCACCATCGCCGTTGTAAAATCCCAAATATCCCGGCATTTGCCCTAAAATACTCAAAAAATCATGGCCTATTTCGTCCATGCGAGTCACCCAACCCCCCATCTCAGTATTGGGTAGCAACCAAGCCTGGGGACGATGGCTGGAGGTGGCAACGGTGATGTGATTGGGCATCAAGGGAAAAGGGTTGACCCAGATGATGTAATGGCGCTGGCCCCCTGGAGAGTCGATGTGGACATCATAACCATATTCAATGCCCCGCTGTTGCCAGCGAATGTTGTCCCGACACAAAAAACAACCTCCATGGCTGGCAGCGGAACCGGACGGTGGCGTCTGCCGACCGGCACCGGAAAACCGCTGCGCCCTTCTGGGATTGTACTGCACAATAAAATAATGTTCCGGATCCTTGTCCTTGATCATCCGATATTTGATGACACCGCTTAAATCATCCTGGATGAATCCTCGATCCAACTGTTCCATCTTCAGGGCTTCCACGACCCCCACCAATCCGTCCCTCGCCCGGATCGAATTGAGCTGGTCACCCAAAACCTGCCAAAAATCTTCAAATCGGCTGCGGTTGAACTTGGCCATCCCGTAGGGGTCCGTCATCCTTAAATTCTCCTCGTTGACAATGATTTACGTATCGGAAACGTGCGCAAAACATGTATGGTTTTACTCTCGCGGATTCCTGTTTTCGCTTGAATAGATCGCGGCGGATCCATTATCCTCCGACACAAGATGAACCGATTCAAGGCCATAGAAAGCTCCCATGAAACGATTGCGCCAATTGTTTGACCGGTCGGGCAAGATATCCTCATAAAAAATGGATATTGGCTTTTCCTTGAAAGGGGAGACTTCCGCAAAGGGCTTCCCTGCGTCAAGGGTTTTTCCGATTCGGTCCAACCGTTGCAGCTGTTGCTGCCGATAGGTCCACAACGGTCCACTCAAATCAACAACAACCTGGACAAAGTTGTTGTGCGGTCGCAAAAGACCCGGACCCGGCATGAGGAAGGAGACACACAGCATGACGGGGAGGAGACGAATAAAAGAGCGGTTGGATAACCCCAGGGGGAGGGAGTGTATCCTGAAGGCGGCGATGGCCAGATGTACCCCGATAAACCAGCCCAGAAGATAATAAAAATAAATACCATTGATGACCCTGGAGGGCATCTCCCTGCCGATGCCGGCCAGCAAAAACCAGGAAGCCCAGATCATGCCTGCCCAAAGGATGGCGAAAACAAGCAGGTGCATGATACCGAACCTGCCAAGCCAAGGGTGAACCTTGACTACTTTTATGGCGTGGGGAAACAGGAGCAGCGTCAAAACCCAGAGGGTTGGACTCAAACTCCAAGAAACCATGTAACGTAGACTCCACGACAAACTTTCGGCAGCGGAAAGCCAAAAAGAGACCGACGGGGAGGCCGTTTCACCGATTCTGGCAAGAGTTCCAGGGGCAAAAAGACCCGCCATCGCCCCAAGAACAGCCAAAGCAAATAAAATTTGATAAAACCGAACACCGGGATGGCGGGTCCGGGTTGCCGTCATCATCAGGGCAAAAATGAGCGTACCGTTCCAAAACATGATGATCTCGCTCGCCCCCATGACAGCCACGGTCAGAGCCATGGCCAGGGCGGCAAGGGTGTTTTTTTTCCAACCTTCGGGCAACTGGAAGTGATGGAGCAACACCGCCAGCAGCAGGAGGGCCAGGGCGTTGCAAAGTTGATGCATCAGCAGTTGCGATATTTGATAAAAAGACGAGGCCAAGTTTGGCATATGGTGCAGAAACAAAACGACAAATCCCAGGCTCCCCCAGAATAAATTCATCGATGCAACGACGCCACGGTGGTAACCCCATTGCCGGGCAAAAATCCAGGCCGACATGACAAACAACAGCAGTAGCGACAAGGATATTGCCGGGTAAACCTTGTGGAGTTGGAAAACTCCCGTTCGCCTAGCCAGTTCACCCTGGATGATAAAGGCCAGGGGGTTGGTGAAATAACGCCCAACAAAGGTCAGATATTCGTTGGCGACAAGATCGAAAATGTTGGCGTGCCGGGTGGGATGGTCAAACGAATAGTAGCGATGGCAGGGAAAATCAACGGCAATCTCGATACCGTTTTTTTCTGTGACGCAGGTTACTAACGATTGGGTTTGATAATTGTGGACGAAACCAAAATCATCGGATGATGGCCAGACAAAAAAAGATAAAGCTATAAATCCCCCGGCGACCAGGGCAAGAACCGACCTGATCCACCACGGCGTCAAGCGGTCCATGGTTTCGCCGTTGGGAATTTCCTTCATGTCGGATCCTTGTTGTTTTGCTGCGGAATCCAGCTACCCCGTCCTTTTTCGGGGAAAATAAACATTCGACGTCCGGCAAAATTAAGAACCAACCCCAACAAGGTGGCCGTTATTTTGGCTTTGGCCGCACCCATGCCATTGTTGATGAAAAATTGGGTGGACCAGAGATCCACCATACCGATGGTGGCGACCAGGATGACATACAATATAATTTCCGTGGCTCCGTTCCACTGCGCCTTGTGTCTGAACAGAAGCAGAATACAGAGCCAATAGTTCAACGCCGCCGCCAGGACAAAGGCGATGGGGGCCGACCAGGAGGTAGCCATTCCCATGGCGTGGAGTATGAGAAATACCCCCAGGTTGAACAGAGCCGACAGGCCACCGATGAAAAGATAAATGAAAAACTGCATCGGTATCGGGGCTTTATGGGCGTTGTAGTGCAAGATGCAATAAAGGGCGCGAAATCCATCCTTGATGCCGATTTTTTTACCTTCATCGTAGGTGCGCCCGTGGTAAGAAATCCCCATCTCATAGACGCGCAGGCGCATATCCGCCACCTTGGCGACGATTTCTGGTTCAAAGCCAAAACGGTTTTCCTGGATATCGATCTTTTGGATGATTTCCCGTTTGAAAACCTTGTAGCAGGTTTCCATGTCGGTCAGGTTCAGATCGGTGAACATGTTGGAGAGAAAAGTTAAAAAGCGGTTGCCCATGGAATGCCAGAAATAGAGGACGCGATGGCAACCTGTAAACAAAAACCGGGAACCGAAAACCACGTCGGCGTGACCGTCGCGCATGGGCTGGAGCAATTGTTTCAGATCACGGGGATCGTATTCCAGGTCGGCATCCTGGACGGCGCAATAATCTCCCGTGGCCTGCTGGAAGCCGGTTCTGAGTGCGGCCCCTTTGCCCTGATTGACTGGTTGACTGAACACTCGGATTTCCGAATGCTTATCGGCAAGATCCCTGGCGATTTGCAGGCTTGAGTCGGACGACGCATCGTCGACGATGATGATCTCCAGAGTCAATTCTTCGTCGGCGATGGCCAATACCCGGCTGACGCATCGGGCAAGCGTCTGGGCTTCGTTGAAGCAGGGGATGATGACGCTGAGTTTTTTTGTCACAGTTCTAGGCCTATGGGTCTCTGGAGAAAACACACCGATCCCTCCAATGATAAACTTAAACCCATCCCCTTGAACATTGGTTTCGTTTCCAAATAGTTCATGGCTTGGGATCAATGATGGTTTCAACAATTAAATCAGGGGGATTCTCGATCATTTTTTTTACCGCGCATTGCTCCGCCACACGGATGACCATGGCCCGGTCTTTTTCAGAGATTGATTGGTCGGTTTTTACGATAAATGATCCAAAACTGGCATCGACCCTTTTGCCACCAGTGAACCGGACGCTAATATCCTCAAAGCTCAAAATCGTCATACGTCTACCCCCCGACAACCATTGGGCGTGAAGATCCGCATCTGTGAAGCGGTATGGACATGCCAGGGCAACCCTTCACGAGTGAACTCAAAAAACCATGGAAAAATTAACACATTTTCTCAAGGCTTCCCCTTCCCCTTGGCACGCGGTGGATCAAATGGAAAAAATGCTCTCAAGCCGAGGATTTTTCCCTTTGACCGAAAAATCCTCCTGGTCTCTGCAACCGGGAGGGCGTTATTTCGTTCAACGCCAACCGGGATGCCTCATTGCGTTCATCATGCCGCAACATCCACAAAACCACGGGTACGAAAACCTTCCCAGGGTTCGCCTCGTCTGCGCCCACACCGACAGCCCCGGACTCAAACTCAAGCCCAACCCGTGTAAAATAAAGTCCGGGTATCCGGTGTTGGACGTGGAAGTCTATGGTTCGCCGCTTTTGTCCACCTGGTTTGACCGTGATCTGGGCCTGGCGGGACAAGTAACCCTAATCCATGCCGATGCCGGACTGCGCTCCAGGTTGCTGGATTTTAACGAACCGGTCGCTCTTCTTCCCAGTCTGGCCATTCACTTAAACCGGGAGGCCAACGAGGGCATCAAGATTCGACGCCACGAAGACCTTTCCCCTGTTCTCCTACATAACTTTATCGGAAAAGACCAGGAACCTCTCGCGCTTTTTCTCGACTGGATTGTGAAACGCTTGCAGTTTCAGTATCCGGGAGAGGATTTTTATGGCTGGGATCCGGTTTCCTGGGATTTGATGTTGTACGATTGCGCCCCTGCGAAAATCATGGGTGGTGACGACGGTTGGGTGACCGGGGGGCGACTGGACAATCTACTGAGCTGTTTTGCTGCGGTGACTGCCTTGACTTTGGCGACACCTTCCAGGGAAACGCAGGAACCCCTACTGCCGGTCCTGGCCTGTTTCAACCATGAGGAGAGCGGCAGTTTGAGCCAAGTGGGGGCGCAGGGAAATTTTCTTCCAGCCGTACTTAAACGATTGTTCCACGAACCGCAACAGTTTGAGCGCGTCATGTCGTGTTCCACCATGGTTTCCGTGGACAGTGCCCATGGCATTCACCCCAACTTTACCGACAAGTATGACAGCAACAATGCCCCGGAATTGAATGCCGGTGTGGTGTTCAAACACAACGCCAATCAACGTTATGCCCATTCGGTGGTTGCGGAGGGGATGCTTAAAGGGTTGTGCCGGTCTCTGGCCATCCCCTGGCAGGATTTTGCCATGCGCGCCGATATGCCTTGCGGCAGCACCATTGGCCCCACGCTTTCGGCCAGCCTGGGTTTGCACGCCATGGACCTGGGGGTAGCTTCCTGGGCCATGCATTCCATACGCGAAACCGCCGGTTTGACAGACGTTCGTCACCTCCAGGCTTTGCTGACGGGGTTTTTCTCCTCTTCCCGATGAAAGGCCAGGCTACATCTCCAGGGTATCGACGAAGGTTTCCAGGTGTTTACGGGCGGTTTCCTTTTCAGCTTTCAAACGTGCCACCTCGGCATTTTTTTTCTCTATGGCGTTTTCCATGGTATCCATTTTTGCAATCATGCGATTGTAAAAGGCGGTACCGGCAGGGATGGTGGAGATGTTGGCTCGTACACGCGCCTGCTCTTCGCCATCGCTACGCAACTCCCGGGTCAGTTCGTTGAGCTTTCTGTCCATCTCTTCCACACGCCCCTGGAGACGGGCAGCCTGATCCAGGGATCCCTTAAGCTGATCGGAAAAACCTTCCTCGGAAGCATAGGAAAAAATGACCGAAGACAAATTGCCGACAAGCCGCACCTTTTGTTCTCGAATCCTTTCCTCGACAACATTAAGCTGTTTTTCTTCTCCGGGAGCCATGACCTGACGAAAGCGATAGAGATTGGAAGTGGTTTCAAAAGGGTTTTCCGGCTTGACAAGATTCCAATAGGTCATGCGGGCATGTTCAATCAAAACCGTCCGGTTTTCCTTGGCATTGTTTTTAAGGGTGTATTCATGGCGCGACAGGTTACGCCGGGTCAACTTCAATACCCCCTTGGCAATTCGTCCCGACGTTAACCGACCCGAATGGGTTTTGGGTACGACCAACACCTCGACCTCCTGATCCAGCGCGTGCGTCAGAAGACCTTTCTGCCCGGGTGGCAGATCGTTGAGCAAGGCATCTCCGGCGTAGCGATCACCATCAAACAAGGTTACTGGGCCCGCTGGCAGGTGCAGGTCGCTGTTATTTTCCAGCAATACGCCCCGAAAAGGATGGGAGCTATGGTTTTTGCTGTTGAACAAACTGATGCGTTCCATCGGTACCGACCGGGTCATAAATGGAATCATGGCCCCCCGTCGCCGAGGGAGGTCCACCCCCTCGACATCGAAGCGGACCGAAACACCACCGCTGCTTTCATCCGCAGAGGTAACAAGTTGCGGAGCAACATCGGCCAAGGGTGGCGAATCGGAACTGGCAGCAGCTTCTTCGTCGGAACGTTCCCCCGTCTCCGGCACAGGGGCTGCCGCTGGCGCGACCATGAGGGAAGAACGTTCCCTGGCCTCGATGGAAACCTGTTTTTGTCTGGCCGGGACGGGTATCCCTCTGTCATGACGAACAGGAACAATCTCCGCCTCGCCGTTGTCGGAGACGCGAGGACGATTGGCATAGCGGGGGGAGTAGAGTTCCTGCACGAAAGAAATGGGACGACCACTGACCAGGGACAGGCGAACATTGTTCCAATCGTTATCGGTTTGATTTTCAACGATGGCCCAGCCATGAAAAACCGCTTGGGGCGATGCGGTGCTGTCGCGGGGGAGCATCAATCGGTAGCCGCTTTTCCAGATGGAGCTTTCCACGACATAGCCTACCGCGACCCGTCGTTTTCCCGATCCTGGAAAGGACAGTTGCAGGTTTTTACGTTCGTGACCTCCCGCCTGTTCGAGGGCATCCAGGGCTTTGACCAGGTCGCCCAGGGTTTCACCTTTGGCAAGGCCTACCTGTTCCAGATCCCGCAGTGGTATGGCACGTAAACCTTCGTTGGTTGCCAGGTTGATGAACCAGTCCATGACAACGTTTTTTGGCTCTCCGGACAAAGTCAGGGGACGTTGTTCAACCCCTATGATGCGTCCATTGATTTCCTTGCCCTGGTAAGAGACATGGACGGGGGTACCGCGCAATTGCGCAAGGATGTTGGCCAGGGTGGGATGGCCCGAAAGATCGACCAGAAACCCCTTGAGCAGACGGTCCAGGGGTTGTTGGGATGGAAACACGGCAAAGCCTGCGGGTTCACTGGCAGGGGTATCCAGGACCAGGGATTTCAGGACATCGTTGATTTCCCCCTCCTTGAACGGGAGAGTCACCTGGATGGGACCATCGACATCCCCGGAATGGCGGAAAAAGCCGACACCACTGGTGAAAAGGGCTACCGAAACCACCGGCAGGACAGTTTGTACCGGCTTCGCATTGGCCGACGCCTGCGAGGTCACAAACAAAACCGCCGCAGTCAGGGTTGTGACCAAAAGGTTTCTTTTCCGATGGTTTCGGGCGGTGCCTGCCGGCAACACACCGTTCTGCATCCCTGTTTTCATGGTGAGGCATCCATTTTTTCTGGGAAAGTTGTCCGTATTGGGGGCAGACCTTCAAGTCTTGGATCATCTCACGTATTTTTCGCGCCTGCGTCAAGGATTTTCGATACTTTCGAGAACGAATACAACCTGATTTTTGTTTTTTATCATGGTCATCATTGCAGCCACGACTTCTTGCCCGTGGGTGAACACATCGTTTTTGCCTAGTGCAGCCAGTGAGCGACATACATCCATAAATTTTTTCGCTCTTCCGCAATGACCTGCAAGCGACACGGTAAGGATGTTACGGTATGAAACCAGGGAATCCAACTGTTGTGAATGGTCCGGGCGGTTACTCTGTCGGCCATGATGAGATCGGCTCGCCATTGTTGGGCCATCCGGCTCAGTTCTTCGCCAGGATGCCCGGTCAGCACGGTGCAGGTCGCATCATGGACGCCCATGCTGGCTGTATGTTGGCGCAGACGCTTGAGTAATTCCATCTCGGTATGGCGAAACCGTTCCTGAGGTGAAAGTTTGCTCGCCCCCCCCAACGTCACATCGTCCAGATGATCAAACAAAGCGACAAAATGCAGCTCGGCCAGATGTTTGCCAGCGGTGGCGATTGCAACACGACCCGTCTTGCTCCCAGGGGAAAAAAGATCGACGACGGCGATGATTCGACGCAAAATTTTCGGTTGGGATGACATGTGGCCTCTCTCGATGGGTGAAAAATCCAGTCTTGCGAGAGGATAAACGAGGCCCGGTTAAATCAATGCAATTCAACCGTTAAATGAAGGTTAAACTGAAAAAAAAATGCTTATCGTGGTGCCGCGTCCTTCCTGGCTTGTCATTTTTATGGTCCAGCCGTATTGATCACAGATACGCTTGACAAGAGAAAGTCCGATGCCCCAACCCTTGGTTGGGGAGGCGGCGCGAAAATGATTTTGCAGGTAGGATTCGGTCTGCCGGGGACTCATGCCACAGCCGCTATCGATGATGGACAGGGAGGAATGGTCCTGTACAATCTGAATCTGGCCTTGTTCCGTATAAGCAAAGGCGTTGCGAACCAGATTGGCAATGATGATGAAAAGCAATCCCCGGTCCGCAGATACCATCAGCGTCGGGTCGGTCAATACTGTCATCTGAATCGGTTTGTCTTTGAGCAGGAAACGATGTTTTTCCACAACTTCGTCGATCACATTGGCCACGCAGGCATTTTCGGCAATCGAAAGGGCGAGCTGCTCGCGGGACATCAGCAGGAGAGTTGTCCCCATTTCTTCCATGTCGCGTGCGGCCCGGTCTATGCGGAGGAGGCGTCTTTTTTGCTTTTCGTTTATGGAGGCATCCTCGAGGAGAATTTCCACGGCGTTGAGAATCACGGCGAGAGAAGTACGCAGTTCATGATTCAAGTCCGAAGAAAAAGCCTGTTCCCGCTCCATGAAAGCATGAATACGCGCCAAGTGAAGGTTAAAGGCACGGGCCAGTTCGCCAACTTCATCACTGGAAAAATCTTCGTCCAACTGAATGGTCCAGACATCGGGTCGGCGGTTGCGTACCCGCATGGCCAACTCGGTGACGGGTGCAATGATGATTTCCACCAGCCACACGCCCCCCATCGCCGAAATCAAGACAACAATAACAATACTGGCCCCGATAAAAAAAAGAATTTTTTCCTCGCGCCGTTGTTGCAAGGTGGTATCGAAAAGGAAAAAAAAGCGTGCATCTTTGTTGTCTACCACCGCAACCCGGTAGGAAAGCGCTCCAACCTCCAGATTATGCCGTCCAGGGAGCAACAGACTCAGATATTTGGGAATGGTTTCATTTTCGGATTCCTTCTCCTGAACATAGCCATGCAGGGTAATGGTACTGGGGGGCAGCGAGCGGGGATTACGTTGCCGGCGGGCAAAATAATCGTCCAGTTCCGCGTTCAAGGTTTCGTCGATCAGGCGTTGGCCCAGATCGTGGGTGGCCAGAATCTGAGAAGAAGCCATCAGCAGACTCACCAGTGCCCCCAAGGTGGCAAAGGCCAAAGCGACGCGAAAGCGCAGATTAAAGCGATGGCGCATCGGAAAGAGCCAGTCGGTAGCCAATACCGCGTAGTGTGTGGAGCAGATCGGGCGAACCTGGAGGATCGATGGCCGTGCGCAAGGTGTGCATGTGAACACGCAGGGCATCACTATCCGGTGGCGAGTCGCCCCATACCATTTGTTCAATATCGCTCCGCCAGACCACGGCTGGAGAACGACGCATGAGCAGTTCGAGGATTCGCAATGGAATGGCCTTCAGTTCCAGAAGCCGGGAACCGCGTCGCACCTGTAAGGTTTCACGATTGTATTCCAGGTCTGCCACTTGAAGAATGCGACGGGCGAGCAATCCTGAAGCCCGAAGGGTCAGGGCGTGGATACGCAGTTCCAATTCTTTGAGTTCAAAAGGTTTGACCAGATAATCATCCGCGCCACTGGTAAAGCCGGACACCTTATCCTGCAAGGTATTGCGTGCCGTCAACAGGATGACCGGCGTATTCATGGCCGCTTCCCGACGCAATTTTTGACACAGGGTGATGCCGTCCATTCCGGGCAGCATCAAGTCCAGGACAATGATATCGTAAGTTTTGACCAAAGCCAGGTGCATTCCGGTGATACCATCCATGGCGGAATCAACGGTATGGCCTTTCTCGGCGAAATAGTCGCAAAGATTGGCTGCCAGATCGGCATGGTCCTCGATAAACAAGATACGCAATATATTGTTCATGGTTTTATAAATTTTCGCTGTCGGGTAACCGTTCACCCCCCCCTTTTTTTTAGGTTGAAACTATTGCGGGGGTCCGGGGGGGATCATCCCCCCCGGCGGAGGTTTGGAGGCGGAGCCTCCAAG
>JACSDG010000235.1 GCA_015660855.1 Magnetococcales bacterium | reverse complement strand
CTGTTTTCTGGAAGTTGGGATCAGACCGTCAAGCAATGGGAAGTATCGAGCGGTCGATTGATTCGCACCTTGGCAGGCCATGGGTCTGGGGTCTTGAGTGTCGCCCTCAGCGGGGACGGGCAAACGCTGTTTTCTGGAAGTTGGGATCAGACCGTCAAGCAATGGGAAGTATCGAGCGGTCGATTGATTCGCACCTTGGCAGGCCATGGGGATGGGGTCTTTAGTGTCGCCCTCAGCGGGGACGGGCAAACGCTGTTTTCTGGAAGTAGTGATCAGACCGTCAAGCAATGGGAAGTATCGAGCGGTCGATTGATTCGCACTTTGGCAGGCCATGGGGATGGGGTCTTGAGTGTCGCCCTCAGCCCGGACGGACAAACCCTGGTCTCGGGGAGTCAGGATGGCACCATCAAGCGATGGTCGAGCAGCAGCGGCCAATGTTTGGCGACGATCTGGAATTGGGCGGAAGACGCTTGGTTGGTTATGAACAGGGATGGCACCTTTGACGGCTCTCCGGGAGGATTGGCGCGATTGGGGTTTGTAGACAACAATTGCGTTTATCCATCCCATGAGTTTCCTCAGTGGCTCCGCTCGGGGGATTCTATCGGCTGACAATCCAGGGAAATGGGTCTCCTTGGTCAGAGGAAGTCAATAATTTGGTATTGTGTCTCTGGAATTCCGGGTCGCAGCGCGGTATGACAGGGATTGACAGGTCACAGATTGGTGCCTAAACTTTGAGAAAGTTATTTTTCCTTAACAATAAGGAAACTGCTGGCATGTCTAAAGCACTCACCTATCTGGCCAAAACGCGACCCGAGGCTGCATCGAGTCTGTTGGATTTCTACAAGCACAGCGTTAAGTCTCTGGACGACAAGACCCGGTACCTGATCCAGATTGTCACCAAGGTGACGGTTGGCACAGAACGCGGATTGCGTCAATATGCGCCCAAGGCACTCAATGCCGGGGCCAGCCGGGAGGAAATCCTGGACGCGGTACTCATGGCCTTTCCGGCGGCAGGTCTCAACAAGGTACTGGATGCCATTGATATCATGCGGGAGATGGATCTGCTTCCAGAGGCTCCCAATACGGATTCTGTGGTGGCGGAGGAACAATCGCTGGGTATGTTAGAGCGTTTCCCCATGCAGCGCATGCAGTGTGTGCAGCGTGCCGGAGGAGACCTGATCGTCTATCGCACCCAAGCCGACGCCGTGGTGGTCTACAGTGCCCGGTGCCCGCATTCCAAGGCCAATCTGTGTCGGGGAACGGATCATGGAACGCAGGTGGAATGCCGGGTTCACAACTGGACATTCGATCTGGCGACCGGAACCTGTTTGCAGCCCTTGGGAGGGAGTGGATTGCAGATGGTGCCATCGGTGGTGCGTGATGGTCAGATTTTTCTGGAAGCATGAGCGTTCACGCGGACGTTGCCCGCTTGGTATTCCCGGTTTTTCCTTCTGATCAGGAACGCTCAGGATCATCAGGAGCAGAGATGGAAGACCAGGATGTGTGAATCCAACCTGCTAACCGAAATTCCTCCTCCATCCTCCGGGAGTTGGCCTGATCCATCTGTGCAACAGTAAGCATACGATCTGCGTCGCCTTGACGAGCCTCTTTGACGATGTTCTCGTCCCAAAGG
Source organism: Magnetococcales bacterium (assembly GCA_015660855.1). Taxonomy (GTDB): domain Bacteria; phylum Pseudomonadota; class Magnetococcia; order Magnetococcales; family UBA8363; genus UBA8363. The sequence continues at coordinate 2,473 of JACSDG010000235.1, read as the reverse complement.
AACCTTTTGATCTCCGCTTCTTTGTCTTGGAATGCCCGGATCAGTCCCTCTGTTTCGTATGGGTTCTTCCCCGCGATATTTTGTACAGCACGATTCAACATCTCCAGTTCGCCCTTGAGTTTCTCAAGTTTTTTGATACCTTCCGGCGTCAGTCCCTGAATGGTTCCAGATACACTCATGGCGTCTCTCAATAAATCACTCATAATTCTCAGAAAATTTCACCGTTCCTGTTTCACGACCCGACATCACAGATAACCCCAGACGTGTAATATCAGCTGTTGCGGTTTGTCATTTGGATCATATCCGGGATGAGGTAGGCCATAATACTGATCACAATAACCACCAAAAGTAGCACAACGCCGCCAGCGATATTAATGGCGATATCCTTGGTTGTGGTTTTCTTGCCCATGAAACCAGCGATCTTGCTGATGGAGACGGTGCCAATGAAGCTGCCGTTTTCGTGGACCATCAGGTGCCGGATGCGATGTTTACGCATTTTGTCGATACATTTTTGGCAGGTGTCGTCGTGTTCGGCAGTGAGCAGGTTGGTGGTCATGACATCTCGGATATATGTGGTTTTTGGGTCAAGTTCCTTGCCCACCACACGCAACAGCAGGTCGCGTTCGGAGAAGAAGCCAGCCAGTTTTCCCTTGTCCATGACCACCAGGGAACCTCGATTGACCGAAACGAGTTTGTCGACGCAGGCCTGAACGGTGCTATTGGCTTCGATAGTGGGAAAATGTTGTTCAACGAGTGGTGCTACGATACATTTCATGATTTTCGTCATTCCCGCGAAAGCGGGAATCTAGGATTTGCGGGACTTCCCTGGATCCCCGCTTTCGCGGGGATGACGTTTGTCAAAGGGGGGGTGAACGGTTACCTGGCATCAGCGTCTTTTTCGTTCACGTATTTTTTTATAGGTTTCACGGTTAGGCAGAATAATAATAAATTCGGCACCTTGCGTATGGATTGACGTTGAGTAAACGGTTATTTGTCCGGCATGGTCTGTGATGATTCCATGCACAACGGACAACCCCAGACCGGTTCCCTTAGTTTTCCCTTTGGAAGTGTAAAATGGGTCGAAAATCCGTCCCAAAGCATCTTCTGGAATACCTGGACCATTGTCGGAAACCTTGATCCATAGGTGGTCATCCAACGGTTCACCCGTGATTTTCACACGCTTTTCATAATTCTCGCCCATGGTTTCTAGTGCATCCATGGCATTGCTGAGAAGATTGACAAAAACTTGGCTGATTTGCTGCCGATCACAGATGATGTAAAGATCGTTGGCGACATCGATAGTGAGGTGAAAACGATTCTTCAATCTGTGTTGCAGAAGATACTGGGCATCGAAGATCGGTTCGGCCAGGCGGCATTCCACCTTGTCAGTTTCCATACCTCCGCGTGAGTAGGCCTTCAGACTGTCAACAATTTTTGCTATCCGGCGACTGCCATCTTTCATCCCTTCCAGGGTTGCTTTCGCCTCTTCAAGAAAAGACCCAACCCGTCCTGACGGATCTTGTTCCTTGTGAGCCATAAGAATAGGTTCAGCCAATGTACAATATTGCTGTAGAAAGTCTATATTACCAGAAATGAACGAGTTGGGGTTATTGATCTCGTGCGCCATTCCGGCGGAGAAAGTCCCTAAGGTGGCCAGACGTTCGGCGTGTGCCAGTTGTTTGGTACGTGCCAGGACCATATCCTCAAGTTGATCACGATGGATGCGCAATTCATCGGCGATCTTCTCCCGCTCCATGGAGAGGGCTTTGAGCTCCTTCTGATTTTGCCAAACAAGAAGATGGGTTTTAATCCTGGCCAGGATGACCGGGGGATTGATAGGCTTGGAGATAAAATCCACCGCCCCCAATTCCAGTCCGCGGATTTCAACCTTGACATCGTTGTGTCCGGTGATAAAAATCACCCCAATCTCACGGGTTCTCTCATTCACCTTGAGCTTTTCACACACCGTAAACCCATCCATATCCGGCATCTGGATGTCCAACAAAATCAGATCTGGTTGTTCCGCGTTGGCTGTCTCCAAGGCGTCTGTGCCGTTGATACCAATAGACAATTCATAGCTATCACGTAAAATATTGGCCAATAACTTGATATTGCCAATATCGTCATCAACAATCAAAATTCTTGGTTTTTCGGACCCATTACTCATGACAGTTCTTCCAATGACAGATTGAGAGTCCGGGCAATGGCGGCCACAGAGATCTGTCCCCCCTTAAAATCAAATCCATTCAGACAAGTTGCCAACTGTTGCCTATCTGTTTGGACCCGATAGATTATATACCAATAAGGAGCTACCCTCTGTTCCTTGCCAGGGAAGCCATTAACGAAATACTTGGCCCTTCAGACAGGCGCGTTATAAACTCCAAAGTGCCGAGTGAAACGGAGGTGGGCAATGCTGGGGAGCAACCCACCAAGGGATAAGTCGGCGGGGCTCATCGAGCCGATAGCCAGGGAC
>JACSDG010000129.1 GCA_015660855.1 Magnetococcales bacterium | reverse complement strand
AAAATAAAAAAATCAGGTGTGAGAAAATCAAAATCTTGGGGCTGCGCCCCTACCCCCCCTTGGGGGGCAGTAAAATCAAAGTCAAAATCAAAGTCAAAATCAAAGTCAAAATCAAAGTCAAAATAAAAGTCAAAAGAAAAACCTTGTGGGCTGCTGCCTCCAAACCTCCGCCGGGGGGGATGATCCCCCCCGGACCCCCGCAATAATTTCAACCTTAAAAAAAAGGGGGGGACTGAATGGTTACAGCCAGATACGATTCCCAGAAGGGGAAGTCGATGGTCTGTTTGTATGCTATTTTTATATTAATTTAATATAAAGAAAATATTATTATTTCATTATGCACGATCAATCCCTGGCTTGTACGCTAAATTAAACTGTAAATTCAATGATTAACATTGGTATACACAAGAAATACCACATACTTAGAATATGAATATTTTATAAATTTACCATAAAGTATTTTTATACTATTTTATGGTTTACAATTTTTTGTTTTCACTCTACCTTGTTCATCCAGATCCCGCTTGCGGCCATTGTTATATCTCGTTATTCAGACACCATGAAGCCCATGGTGGGCTGGTATGTTTGATTTATCCCTTTATCCAACCGTAAAAGGTCACATGGCATGAAACGATTTCTCTTTTTCCTCATGGTCACAATTTTGGCCCCGGCTTCCGCCTGGGCCGGTGCAGGGTCTGATGGCCCGGCGGTAGCGGGCATCCCTCTGGATTTTTTCCTTTTCGCCCTGGTGCTCCTGGGGGTGGCCCTCTTTCACAACAACACCCTGCAGGTAGGACTCATCGGTGTCACCGGCATTATCATCTATAAGCTGATTTTCACCGGCTTCAAGCATGGCACCGGCATTGCTGGTCTGACGCTGCACTTCCAACACGAGTGGGTCATCCTGGCCAACCTGCTGTGTCTGCTCATGGGATTTGCCCTGCTCTCCAACCATTTCGAGCATAGCAAAATCCCAGACATCCTGCCCCGGTTCCTGCCCGATGGATGGAAAGGGGGATTTGTTCTGTTGGCCCTGGTTTTTTTCATATCCAGCTTTTTGGACAACATTGCCGCCGCGCTCATCGGTGGTGCCGTCGCCAAAATCGTCTTTCGTGGCAAGGTCCATATCGGTTATATCGCCGGGATTGTCGCCGCCTCCAACGCCGGAGGTTCGGGAAGTGTCGTGGGTGACACCACCACCACAATGATGTGGATCGCCGGAATCAGCCCGGCGGCGGTGATTCACGCCTACGCAGGTGCCCTGTTCGCCCTGTTTATCACCGGCATTCCTGCCGCCCTGCAACAAGACAAACTTTCTCCGATCCAAGCCAACCATTCCTTGAATGTCAAAATTGATGGCGCAAGGGTGTTCATCGTAGCATTCATTCTTATCGTCGCTGTCGCCGTCAACATGGTTGTCAACATCAAGTTTAACGAAATATCCGATACCTTCCCCTTTATCGGTGTTGGGGTCTGGGTCGCCCTGCTGGTCACCATTCCACTGCGCAACCCTGAATGGAAAATCATGCCTGAAACCTTTAAAGGGAGCATTTTTCTGCTCTCCCTGGTGGTCTGTGCCTCCTTGATGCCGGTGGAAAAACTCCCCGTCGCCTCATGGCAGGCCGCTCTGAGTTTGGGCTACGTTTCGGCCGTCTTCGACAATATCCCCTTGACCGCTTTGGCCATCAAACAGGGCGGATATGACTGGGGTGTCCTGGCCTATTCCGTAGGTTTCGGTGGCTCCATGATATGGTTCGGATCTTCTGCAGGGGTCGCCCTGTCCAACACCTTTCCAGAAGCCAAATCGGTGGGACAATGGCTGCGCCATGGCTGGCATGTGACGTTGGCCTACACCGTCGGCTTCTTTATCATGATGTCCCTGGTTGGCTGGCATCCCACCGAAGACCGGTATCATAATCCCCCTCCGGCCCAGATTGGAGCACCCGCCACAGTAACTCCGCAAGCGGGTCACTGAGCACGTTAAATGATCCATCCACAGCCCCTTGGGAAACTTCTCAGGGGGCTGTTTTTTTTGTTAAGGGGGGGAAATAAATTATCGAATGTCAATCCCGCGCAAGCGGGAATCCAGAAAGCGGTGACGTTAAAGAAAGACAGAAAAATAGCTTATCCGAGATGACATTTTGTCGGATTTCCGCTGAACCAGCACACAAAAAGCGTTTCCCTGGGTGTCATGAATATCTGAATCGGCTTGAGAAGTGTCTCTCTAAGTGTTATAGTAGAGATGTGAAAATCTTCAAAGGCAAGCAGGTTGTTAAATGGGCGCAGAACAAGCGGATTACGGATGCCGTTTTGCGCGATGCCGCCTTGGAAATATGCGAGGGAAAGGTTGACGCCGACCTTGGCGGGTATCTGTTCAAGAAAAGGCTGGCACGAGCAGGAGCCGGAAAAAGTGGCGGTTATCGGACGATTGTGGGCTTTCGGAAAGCGGATGCAAGCCGCATCATTTTTCTGTATGGTTTCGCAAAAAATGCAACCGCGAACATATCGTCTATTCAAGCAGAAGCCCTGAGTCTTGCCGCAAAAGATTTTCTTGCCGCCACGGAGGAGCAAATCATTCACTTGTTGGAAAAAGGTTCGATTTCGGAGATTAAAAATGGATGAAATTCTGGAAGTTGCCCGCGATTTGGCCCGCGATTTGGTAGCAGTCGGCGCAATGGAAGAGATCACCATGCGCAAATTGGATGCTCTGTGCTTGCCACCGAAACGACAGTTTGGGTCAGAAGATATTCGACGCATTCGCTTGGCCAACCATGTGAGTCAAGCCGTCCTCGCCGTCTCTCTCGGCATCGGCAAGACAACGGTGCAGCAATGGGAACAAGGACGAAAAAAACCGTCTGGACCAGCACTCAGGTTACTTGACCTGATTGATCGTAAAGGATTGGCAGTTCTTGGATGACACGACGTAACAAAACCACGGGCCTTCATTAGACGCGGGTTGGCTTGAGAGATTCATTTGTTACCCTCTTGCGGACTGGTAACTCGCCAACACGACTTGTTGCCAAACCTGTCAACCAAAAAATCGACAAATTTCCTGACTTTTGCTGACAGGTATCGCGTGGGAGGGTACACAGCGTAAATACCGAGCTGGGGCATGTCAAACTCTGGTAGTAACGGGATCAATGTGTTGGCTCGCAAATCCGCATCAATAAGAAAATCCGGAAAAACCGCCACCCCCACGCCTGCTCGTACCGCGACGCGAATGGCATCACCGTTATTCACCTGCAAGGGTCCTTTAATACGCACAACCTGTTCCTGCGGTAAATCCGGGGCACCTCCTTTCTGTGACGGGTCGCACAAAGGCGAAAAATGACGCTACATTCCACAAACGGTGAAAACAATCCCGGATTAGGTTCTTTTTTTGATAGCTACGAGGAGAGCCTTCAGGAAAATCCCTAGGCCTTGTTCAACATTTTTCAACCTCGGACAATGTCATGCGCACTTTGGACGATTTTCGTTTCGACTGGGTTGCTCGCTGTCTGCATTGGGGTATGGCTGTGCCCTTGCTGGGCATGGTTGGCTGGGGGTACTACTCGGCGAATCTGAATTTCTACGATCCCATGTATCATCGTGCCCTGTACTGGCATCGCTCCATGGGCGTTGTGCTCTTTGGGGCATTCCTGATCCGAACGGCATGGCGATTGGGACATCCGCCTGCGCCACTTCCCGAGGTCATGCCAGCCTGGCAACGCCATGCCGCCTTCCTGACCCAATTGGGACTCTACCTGTTCATGTTTCTGTTGCCAGTCACCGGTTATGTGACTTCCACCTCCGATGGTCGTGGCGTGGATGTGTTTGGCTGGTGGGAACTCCCGGCCTGGCTGCCACCCAACAGCGGGAGGGAAACCTGGATGGGAACAATTCATGGGATGGCCGCCATTCTGTTTTGTCTTGTCGTCGTGATACACATAACGGCTGCGCTCAAGCATCACTTCATCCATCGGGACGGTATCTTCCGTCGCATGTGGTAAATTTCATCAAGGAGAAAACAATGAACAGGATTCGTTTTGTACAAGGAGTGACCCTCGCCTGCGCACTGTGGGCAGGGAGTGTATCTGCCTGGGCTGCGGTGGAAAAATATAAAATCGACCCCACCCATTCCTTTGTCACGTTCAGCATTGCCCACCTGGGCTACAGTTTGTTACAGGGTCGCTTCGATACCATCGATGGCAGTTTCTCCCTGGACACCGACAAATCCGATGCTGCCTCCATTCATGTCACGGTAGCCACGGCATCCGTCAACAGCAATCACGCGGAACGGGACAAACATTTGCGCAGCAAAGATTTCTTGGATGTCGAAAAGTTTCCCCAGGCAACGTTTCAGAGCAAACGCGTGGTGAATCAGGATGGCAAAACCATGGTGGAAGGAGAACTCACGCTGCATGGTGTAACCAAGCCAGTGACCTTCGAGGCCAAAAGGATCGGCGGAGGTCAGGATCCATGGGGCGGATATCGTCAGGGGTATGCCGCAACCCTGCGGATCAAACGCGCAGATTATGGCATCAGCTACAATCTGGGGCCAGCCTCGGAAGAGATGGATCTTGGGCTGTATATCGAAGGCATCCGCCAATAACAACCGCAGGCCATCCCCCGGAAAAACCGGGGGATGGCCTCCTTAACATCTCTCCAATGAACGGTTGCACCTCCGCCTGGCCGCACTTGTTTTTTCCGATACGTTAAAGCCTTGCCATGGCGTTTAATATCTCGGTGCATGTAATGCCCAGAAGGCGATCATTGAAAGGGGGATTGTTGGGATCGCCGGAATTTTCCTGTATTATTTTCCTGATTTCATATGTACTATCGCCGTCCGCATTGTCCTCTTCCAGATACCCCTGAACAAGATTTTGAGCGATAACATTGACGCTACGATTTTGAATACCCGCCGTCAAGGACAATACCTGGCCAGGGGCCAACAGAATGGCAGCATACCTTGAAGTATCGCCATTGATGGTAAGGTCCGCTTGATTGCAGAGAAAACCATCCTTGGTGGCGTAGCCGGTGGCAAATCTTGGAGCCAGGGCATACCAGACAGGTGCCAGATCCCCGTCCAAAAGAGGCGGCAATCCCAGGGTCTGCCACGGCAAAAAACCAAGACTGACCGAACATGTCGGGTCTTCGACAGCCCCTTCGCCATAATCGGCCAGTGGAGCGACAGTATTGCGGAAAGGCCCGTTGTAGGGACAAGGAAGCTTTCCATACATTTTTACCGGAGGGGGGGTCTTGGCAGCCCGCATCGCAGCGTAGGCGATCAATGCTTTTTTGGCTTGTGCGAGTGCCATTTTGGAATATTGATCGCTATGCATCCTTTTGCTTTTAATCATGACCGCGTCCAAGGCCAAGGAAATGCCCCCCAGCAGAATGATGGCGAGAATGACCAGGAGTGCCGCCCCCTGTTGCCGACTTGTCGCTTCCGTTACCCCCGGTTGGTTGCATTCATGATTCATGATCGATCTCCTGGAAAATCGGCGTGGCCCAAAAACCTGTGGAGAAGGAAAAACATGATGCCCTCCGTAACAAAAAACGGTGCGAAAATTAAAAAAAATGCGATGATGGTTGCAATGAGAATCTATACCAAAATGTCCCAAAAGGGCATACTGAAAGGGCATCAATTGGGCCGCCGCAGGCGCGCACATGTTGCCTTTCCTATGGGTAAAAGTCAAAAACAAACCGAGCACCATCGAGGCAACCATTCGACCTTCCCGATTGGCAGGTCAACGAGTGTGCCACCCAACAATGACCAGCCATGACCCTACGCCCTGAAATTCAAATTCTTCCCGAAATTCTTGCCAACCAGATTGCCGCTGGCGAGGTCGTGGAACGCCCGGCGTCGGTAGTCAAAGAGTTGGTGGAAAACAGCATTGATGCCGGTGCCACCCGTATCGAAGTTGAAATCGATCAGGGGGGAAAACGGTTGATCAAGGTTTCCGATAACGGCCACGGGATGTCGGCTGCCGATGCCGCTCTGGCGTTGCTGCGACATGCGACCTCAAAAATTTCACGGGTAGAAGATCTTTTCAACATTCGCACCCTGGGGTTTCGCGGAGAAGCGTTGCCCTCCATTGCTTCGGTTTCCCACATGGACCTGGAAACCCGTACCCAGGATGCCCCCGAAGGAATTCGTATTCGTACCCATGGGGGAAAAAACATCGAAACATCCAGCCTGGTGATGGCCCCGGGAACCCGAATCATCGTGCGTAACCTGTTTTTCAATACTCCGGCCCGGCTAAAATTTTTACGCTCGGAAAAAACAGAATCCAATAATGTGTCAGACTATGTTGAAAAATTTGCCTTGGCCCATCCCCACATAGCCTTCCGAATGCTGATGAATGGTCGTGAATTTTTCCATATTCGCGAAGGGGAAGATGAACGGGCCACCCGACAACGACTCAACCGGATCATGGGAGCCGATTTTTCCGATAACTGCATCCAATATGAAGGGGAACAGGAAGGAATCCAGGTTTACGGTTGGCTGGGGCGTCCCCATCTGCATCGCGCCAACGGTTTGGCCATGTATTTTTTCGTCAACGGTCGCCATGTGCGCGACAAGGTGATGCAGCACGCCGCCCGCGAAGCCTACCGCGATACCATCCCGCGTGATCGTTTTCCAACCATGGCCTTGTTCCTCGACCTTGACCCTGCCGATCTGGATGTCAACGTTCATCCCACCAAACAAGAAGTACGGTTTCACAACAGCAACCATATACATTCCATCATCCGCCGCACCTTGGGTAAAGCCCTCGAAGAGTTCCAGGCGGGTTTTAGCACATACCCTGGCACCCGCCCGGATCCTTCCCTGGTCATTGACGCCACCCTGCCCGCTTCGATCTCCAAACCGATCCACTGGCCCCCCCACCAGACGGAAACCGCTGCCCACACGCACTCTCCAGCCCCTCGTGACCCTTCTTTTGGGGAATTCAGCCCGTTGAAACCGTCCAATAGTGTCGCGGAGGGGAGAACGCGTGCCCACCTCCCCACCACAGCAAAGCCGGTGCAAAAAAACCTCCCCGAGAAAACCAACCCTCCCCCCCAGTCCCAGAAAACATTGCCATCCCTGGAAGAATCTTTTCCACTGGGAACGGTTCTGGCCCAGCTCCACGGCACCTACATCCTTGCCCAAACACCGGAGGGAATGGTTCTTGTGGATCAACATGCAGCCCATGAACGCATTGTCTACGAAAAATTGAAGGAATACTTCGTCAGCGGCAACGCCCCTGAACGGCAGATGCTCTTGATTCCCGATGTCCTTCAGGTTTCCCCAACCGAAACCCAGACCATCAAACGCCACATCAAAACCATGGAAAAACTGGGAATCCTCCTCGATCCCTTTGGGGAAAACGCCTTTGCGGTGCGTGAATTGCCCGCCATCCTTGGCAACATCTCCGCACGCAACCTGGTGATGGACATTGCCCAGGATCTGGAACGGTTTGGCGACAGCGAAGCCTTGGATGCCCGACGGGATGAAATATTGACCACCATGGCATGTCACGGATCGGTCCGGGCCAACCGGCGATTGCAACCGGAAGAGATGAACGCCCTGTTACGGCAGATTGAGACCACCATGCGTTCCGGCCAATGTGGCCATGGTCGGCCCACCCATATACTCCTGACTCTGCCCGAAATTGAAAAATTGTTTGGAAGGCGTTAACCCATGATTACCGAAAGCAGCCCATGCGCGACCTGATCAACATTGCCACACGACAACGCGAAGAATTGGTAGACATCACCTCGATGGTACAAAACATCGTTCATCAAAGCGGTATCCAGAACGGACTGGTTTCTGTCTATGCCCAGGGGGCGACAGGGGCCATCATGATCCAGGAAAACTGGGACGATTCCGTGCAGCTGGACGTGGTCCATCTGCTACAAAAAATCATCCCCAAAGGGGTCTGGCTCCATGATCGCCAGGATGGCAACGGCGATGCCCATCTCAAGGCAGGATTGGTAGGCCCGTCACAGACCATCCCCCTGATGGATGGTCGGCTGGGACTTTCACAATGGCAAAACATATTCTTTTGCGAATTTGACGGTCCCAGAAAAACACGAACCATCGTCTGCACCGTATTGGCCGATGCGTAATGGCAAGGAGCGCACCCGTCACCCCACCTCACTCAAAGCGTGAGGCCACTTGTATCGCCACCTGCGCCATGGCATCCAGGTCCAGGTCGTGGACCGCGCAATGGGGAGATTGGGTTCCCTTTTTCTTTTGCGACTCGGTACACCGGCACCCTTTCATGACATAGGGGCGGATGGCCTCGGCGACCTGATGCGCAATATCTTCCTCGTCGATGGTCCCCCTGCCCATGCAACGATCACATGGAAAAAAGGAGGCACGCGTCCCTTCGGGAGGTGAAATCAACCCTGTACCGTGGCACGTTTTGCACAAATGCAGATGGGAATAATTAATCTTCATGACGACCAGAACTTTCCTTTGTTAATCGCAAAGCAACATCCGCCGACTGCGGATTATCTTGGGGAGGGACTTGTTGAAAAGGGCATTTTTTCGAGGATTATGCCTGTCAGGAAACGGCAAAACCCATTGCCGTCGTATCTCGAGCGGTTTTTGATGACGACACACCGCGCCCCCCCGAATGGGAGATCAGCGCACAACAGCAAAGGCGTGACGGCACGACTACTCCCTCCTAAACCATCCGCCAACGCCCCCGGCATGGTAACGATAATCAATCCGTAAAGCAATGAACATGATGCCCTGCGGGCAAAGATCAAAGCCAAAATCAAAAGCAGCTATCTGGGACATTGTTTGTCGGTGGTGAGCCTTACCAACACCAGAAGGCTCCGGCCATATCTTTAAAAACCATGAACATTCAATATGTTGCACCGTCCCCCCCTCCAACATTAAAATTATTGAAAGAAAAAAGAGGTCTGGGGGATTTCCCCAAGGGTTTTGACTTTAAACAAATAGCTTCATTCTTCGCTTTTGACCTTGTTTTTGATTTTGTTTAAATCAAAAAACAAAGTCAACTGCAAAGTTTTAAGTTTTTAATTTAAACTTAAAAAAAATCATAGTCAAAATAAAAACCCTTAAGGAAATCACACAGACCTATTTTTTCTTTTAGTAATTTTATTTAATATTAACATGCCCTAGACTCTGTCGGCGGAACGGAAAGGACTGCCGAGGTTGCAGTCTGGATCGGACTGATTTCCTCTTGCTCTGGCGTTGAAAAGGGTAGATGTCTTTGCCGTGGACATGGCATCCTTGTGCCAAGTGTTGAACATTGCCTGAACCCGTCATCATCAATGCTTCGCCGCTGATCTTTACGGCATGAACTGCCGTCATTAACCATAGGTAATAACAATGAAATTGCGTCGTTTACAAATTGAGAACTTTCGTGGCATTACTAAGCTGGATATGAGTCTTAAGGATACGACGGTTTTGATTGGAGAAAACAATACAGGAAAAACCGCCGTGCTTGAAGCCCTGCGGTTTGCGTTGCGTGATGTCCGGTCCCGCCGTTGTTGCGTTGCAAGCCCAATGACACACCTCGTTGCACGTTCCGTGTCACTGAAGATCCCCTTCATGGCGTTCCGTTCCGAGCGCGCCCCTATAGTATGCCGGAACGGAACACCCGTTTTCGGCTGTCGATGGAGCGGCCATAGGACTGGTTAAAAGAGAAAAATATTCTGATAACGCAATCAGATGGATAACGTTGATGTTGTCTGGATCTTTCCCTTGTGACAGGAAGGATGATGATCGCCTTTTTGGACAAGGAGAACCAACGCCTTTAACTCTCCATGGTGCAGGCAGAGTCTTGAAGGCTGTTTCGTGCCACTTGATTGCGCTGCACGGAGACAGGAATGTGTTTTTCTCGGGAAATCAGCCTCTTTTTTGAGCAAAAATGCCTTTCGCAAGGTCAGCCAAAAAAGTTGTGGACGATTCCAAACCCGGTTTTTACCCAGGTGAGGCACGCGTTCCGAGGGAGTAGAATTGTGCTACCTTTGATGGAATCAAATATTGGTGTACTGGATCCCAAACATGAAGATGAGCCCACCGACCGAGATACGTGCCTACCGCCACAAACCTCTCGAACAAAGAAGATTCAAAAGGAGGGATTTTTTCCAGGATTTCCCTGATAATCTGACCTTGTGTTTGCAAATCTACCTTTCCTAGCATGCGGTTGGCCGCATCAAGGAGGAACGTGACGGATACCATGAGAATATGAGAAATTATAAACCGCTGTTCGTCTGATATATCTGGCTGAATTCCAAGCAGTTCTTTTGAACGATTCAAGTAATTTGCCTGGGTTACAATATTCGGATTGACGTGGAAATCACCATTCTCAAGAGGCCAGAACAGTTGTTTGTCTGCATCAAGAGCGGCGTCGAAAATCGTTCCTTTGAATCGTTCGGTACCAGTTAGGCCGAATATTGAACTGCCATTCTCTGCGAGATTACCCACAGACTTCCTTCCATGAGGGACGTGGCCAGGGGGATAAAGAGTAAAAGACTTGTTGTGTGTTCGGCAGCGGACAACACGAATGGGGTAGCACGGACCTGTTTTTCGTTCTCGATCATGGTCGGAAAATATACGGCATGGACGCCCATCTGAGTGCTCACATGGCCCAACGGTTGGCACTTTTGGTCTAAGGCAACCGTCTTGATCGGGGATATATTGGGTGACAACGAACATGTTTGCCTCCATGAAGATGTTGGTCACTGAACCAGATCAGTGAAGCATTCTCATCATAGAAACGGAAGGAACTTTGTCCAAAATTTGCAAGAAAACAAATGCCTCTGTGCCACGGAATTTGCAACGAGAACGGGATCAGGAAGTCAGTGGGCTTGCAACGTAACAG
>JACSDG010000128.1 GCA_015660855.1 Magnetococcales bacterium | reverse complement strand
CATGTGTCGATCACCTGGCAAATCCGCCTCCATCCGCCGACTCACTTTGTGAATCGGGATGCCTCGTTGAGCAAAAAGGGTTTTGCATGCAGGGGCAACCAACCCCTCGACAAATTCACCCAATCGCCCCCCCATCTGACCGATTTGCCTGGAAACCTCCTTGACCTTGCGATCCGTCTCCCTCATTTGGGCTGAAACTTCCTTGATCTGTCGATCCGTTTCCGCTCTTCGTTCACGGTCTTCCCGGACCATTTCCTGGAACTTGCGATCGGTTTCCTGGAACTTGCGATCGGTTTCCTGGGACTTGCGATCCGTTTCCACTCTTCGTTCACGGTCCTCCCGGACCATTTCCTGGAACTTGCGGTCAGTCTCCTGGAACATTTTCCAAACGTCATCAAAGGTTACGGTCTGCGACATGACGATGTCTCCTGTCTATGGTATTGCCGATTGGAGGATACCCGGTTTGTATGGGGTGTGGAACTCATTTTTTTCTGCATCCTGGGATAAAGGCTGAATCCGAAGACAAATCTGGTGGTACCACGTCAATCAAATGATGGCTTCGACTATGATTTTGTCGCCCCCCTGGGGTTTGACTTTGTTTTTTTTGCGCACAGGACATATGTTTGGAGTCATCGGTAAAACTGGTCATGATTCCAGCCTGAAGGGGGGGATTCTCCTTTTTCCAGGCAAAAAACGGTGTTACATTGCCGGATCGATGGGGATCGTGTGTGTACGTATCAGAAAAACGAAGTTTGGCAAAAATTATTGCGGGGTCTTGTTAAGGAGGGATCATCCCTCCCTGGTGGGGTTTGGGGGCAAATCCCCCAAGGTTTTGGTTCTTGCCCGAAGGGCGTCATGCGCAACTCTGATAAGGTAATTGGATAAATATGCCTGTTATTTCCGCCATTATTCCTGCCCGTATGGCCTCAACCCGTTTCCCCGGCAAGCCTCTCGAAAAAATTCTCGGGTTGAGCATGATTGAGCATGTTCGGCGTCGTGTTGGCAGATGCCGGATCTTCGATCACGTCGTCGTTGCTACATGCGATGAGGTCATCCACTCCGAGGTTGTCCGGCATGGTGGAGAGGCTGTCATGTTCTCGGTTCAGTGAGGTGGAAAGTTTTGTTCAGTGCATCCTCGAATCCCGCCCGGTTGAAAAGGGCTACTCTGGCTACGCCTTGGCAGCTATGGAGACCGTTCACCGCATTTATTCCCAGGATAAAGCCATATTTCAAGTTTGAGGGAGTTTGAAAACCATGGAATCCCCCACGGATGATTCAATTTCCAGCATCCTGGCCCGCTCTTCCAGTCTGGCCGACTATTATGCTGGTTATTCTTCCTATCTTCACCAATGCCTGAAAACCGTCGATCCTTCGCAGTTGGAAGCGGTGGGGAAGGTTTTTCTGCGAGCCAGGGAAGAGGGAAGGACCATTTTTTTTGCCGGAAACGGTGGTAGTGCCTCAACGGCTTCCCATTTTTGTCAGGACCTTGCAGAGGTGGGCCGTAAGGCCAAGGTCCAAGGTTTCAGGACGCTGAGTCTCACCGATAATGTGTCCTACATCACGGCGGCTGGCAATGATTATGGCTATCAGAATATTTTTAGCAACCAAATGATGTTCCTTTTCCAGAAAAGCGATGTTCTGGTGGTTATTTCCGCTAGTGGCAACAGCCCTAATGTGATCGAAGCGGCCCGTCTCGCCGAGGAAAAAGGGGGAACCGTCATTGCTTTGGTTGGATTCGATGGCGGTCTACTTGGAAAAATGGCCCACCACGTCCTCAAGATAAGTACCAACAAGGGGGAATATGGCCCGGTTGAAGATGCTCACCTGATTCTCGATCACGTCATCACGACGTTTCTGACCACCCTGTTGAAAGCCTGAGTGCGTATGACTTTCTGTAAGGTATATTGATTGGAACCTCTTCTTTCGCCGCTTCCGACCCATCGCCATTGGTCATGCGCAAAGAGGCGAGAATCGACGATACCCTCGACCCGTTTGGTAGAAAAATGACCAAACCCGAACGGATGCCGTTGTTGACCGGAATGTATAACCTGATCGCCGGCATGGAGGCCATAGACCGGGAGATCCTGGAAAAATCAACCCTTGTTCAGAAACCCCTATCAAGGGCCGCTCTGTCGTTATGAACGGGTCATTCTGACCCCTAACAATTGCTTCCTGTACCCATGAGGGTCGTGTACGAATGGAATGATGTCAGAATATCAACAAAAGCTGAATACTTGAGGGGTCATGAAAGGTGTTGGTCTGTCTGGGGTTTAATTTTGACTTTGATTTTTTTGCTCGAAGAGCATATTGTTCCGTCAGTACTTATTGAACTGGACAAATGGAGAGTGTTTAGCCATCGGAAGAGTGGCGTCTTTCCTGGTCCGGTCGAGGCCACACCACGCTGAAGGCCGCTTTAAAGAAAGGACCGGGATTCCTCGTGATAAAAACAATTACTGTTGGGTATGGTGCTGTGCGCCAGGTCAAAATTGGCGGCAAAGAGCCTTTGGCGTTTATAGGCGGCCCGTGTGCCATTGAAAACCGTGACCATGCCTTCATGATGGCGGCGCGTGTGGGGGCTATTTGCGATAAGTTGGCCATTCCCTGGATCTACAAGTCGTGTTTCGACAAGGATTGTCGCTCTGCCCCCGACAGTTTCCATGGTTTGGGGATGGAGGGGGGATTGAAAATACTCGAAGAGATACGTAAGGAATTCGGGGTTCCGGTTTCCTCCGACTTTTCGGCTGCCGATTGGGCGGCAGCTACGGGTGAGGTCTGCGATCTGGTGCAGGTGCCGGCTTATCTGTGTCGTCAAACCAACATTCTGCGCGCCGCCGCCCGCACCAAGCGCCCGGTCCATCTTAAAAAAGGGCAGTTCATGAGTCCCTGGAACATGAAGAACTCGGTGCGTAAGATTGAACATTGGGGGGGGGATGAAATCCTCCTCACCGATAGGGGTACTTTTTTCGGCTATAACATGCAGGTCAACGATTTTCGATGTTTCCCCATCATGATGGAAACCGGTTACCCGGTTTGTATGGATGTCAGTCATTCCATCCAACTCCCCACCTCCATGGGCAATGCCTCGGGGGGACAAAGGGAGTTCATCCCCTACCTGGCTCGTGCTGCAGCCGCTTGTGGAATCAACGCTTTGTTTTGCGAAGTCCATGATGATCCAGACAACGCCCTTTCCGATGCCAATACGGTGATGGACATTAAATATTTGGAACGCGTGTTGGCCCAAGCCAAGGCTTGTCATGAGTTGCGTCTTGAACTGCTACAAAAGTGGGGAGAAGACCGTGTCCACCTTGAAAACTGATCTCACCGTCGCCAACGTCATGCTACCCGCTCACGAGATCCCGGTAGCACCGACCAGCACCATCCTGAAAGAAATCCTTGACATGATGGGGAGGTACCGCCTGGGGATCGTATGTATCACCAACCAGGCGGGCAAACTAGAAGGGGTGTTCACCGATGGTGATGTGCGCCGTTTGCTTCTCAAGGATCAAAAACCCTTTGCCGCTCTGTTCAATGACGACATTGGGGTGCACATTACCAAAAATTGCACAACCACCACTGCGGATGCTCCGCTGACCGTCGCGGTGGATGTCATGGGCAGCAAGCGTATTTGGGATCTCCCCGTGGTCGGTCAGGACGGCGTGTTGGTGGGGTTGTTGCATCTTCATCCCGCAGTCAGTACCCTGCTGGATTTAAGGAAACGTCAGGAATAATAGAAATGGGACTGTTTCACGATTCAGACGCTATTCAAACCCTTTCTGAGCACATCAAAGATTCAGAGGCGGGTGCTTCGTCCCACTGGCTGGAGATGCACAGGGATTTTAGTTTCCACCAGGGAAAATTGGCCGGAATCAAAGGTTTTGGCACCTATCAACTTTTGCGTGCGGGGAGCAAGTCGTATGTTCAACGGGTGGCCCATGTTTTTTTTCAAAGGCGTTTTCGTGCCATGGGGAGTTCGTTGCCCCCCTTTCTGAAAGTAGATCGAGTGGGCTATGAAATCTCCGCAAGGCAAAATCAACAGTATGGCTTGGACCGGTTGCGGCAGGTACTTACCCTTTCTTTGCTTCTCGATAGGATTCCCCATGCTTTCGCCGATGATCGTGCGACGCTGGTCATTGGCGATGGTTTTGGCATGTTATCGGCTCTGCTTTTGGCCACCTCGGCCACACGCAAGGTGGTTGTTGTTAACCTTACGAAAACGCTTCTTGTAGATATGATTTTCATTCGCATGGCTTTACCGGATGTTGGGGTTGCCCTGGCGACGTCACAAGCCGGGTTTGATCGTGGCATGGGAGATGCGAGGGTGTCGGTAGTGGCACTCAGATCCGATGATTATAGTTTTTTTCAGAGTGCTAAAATCGGGGTCGCGGTCAATGTCGCCTCCATGCAGGAGATGAATCCGCCAACCATTGCGAATTATTTTTCTGCCCTGAGGCAGGTATCCGGTAGGGAATTGTTTTTTTACTGTTGTAATCGGGAGGAGAAACGGCTTCCTGATGGTACCAATGTCCGTTTCAGCGACTATCCCTGGTCGGTGGACGATGGCGTTCTTCTTGATGAACCTTGTCCATGGCACCAGGAGTTTTACCAACTCGGATGGCCGATCTTTCGCCCCTATGACGGTCCCATCCGGCACCGCTTGGCCCTGTTATCCAGGAAAGCCATCGTATGAGTTCTGCTGAAGTTCTGGCGGTTATCCCCGCCCGGTGGAAATCGCAACGTTTCCCAGGGAAACCCGTCGCTTTGATTGCCAGAGTGCCCATGATCGTCCGTGTCTGGCGGCAGGTGGCGCAGGCCAAAACGGTACACGGGGTCGTTGTGGCTACCGATGATGAGCGCATCGCTTCGGTGTGCAGAGATCACGGTGTGGCCTGTGAAATGACATCTCCCGATCATGCCACTGGAACGGATCGTTTGGCGGAAGTGGCTTCGCGACAGGGAGCGGAGGTTTATGTCAACGTCCAGGGGGATGAACCCATCATCCAACCGCAATCCATTGATGCGGTGGTGACGTGTTTATTGGCAGCGCGGGGGCGTGGCATCCACATTTCGACTGGTTATATCGAGGGGGCAACCCCGGAACAGGAGGCATCCGCTTCCTGTGTGCATCTGGTGCCCACCATGGACCAGTGCGTTTTGACTTTCTCCCGACTTCCGATTCCCATGAGTTTTCGCGAGCCGTTTCGCCGCAATGTCCATGTGGGGTTGTATGCTTTTACGGCATCGGCCTTGCGTCAGTTTGCAACGTGGGAGCAGGGACCAGTGGAACGCGCGGAGAGCATTGAACTGATTCGTTTTCTTGAACACGGACAACGGATCGCCTGTATACCAATTCCGGCGGGGTCCATAGGGGTGGACCATGTTGAGGATATCGCTAGGGTCGAAGCGGTTCTTGCGAAACGCTCCCAATGAAGTTTTACACAGCCTCCATCGTTGGAATTCCTGGCCATGCCCATTCCTGAAAAAATTGAAATCAAGCAGCTTGATCTTGAACTCAATGGCAGTTGCAACCTTAAATGTGGAATGTGTCCTCATGCGAACGGACGGGAGCGCGATTTTTTAAAAAAACTCCCTTGGCATGTTTTTGAAAAAATTGTCGACGATGCCGTGGCGTATGGGGTACAGTCGGTCTCTCTGCACGGATCGGGGGAACCCACCCTGAACCAGGATATGCCGGAGATGGTCCGCCATATCAAGGAAAGGGGGATCCAGTGCGTCTCTTTCACCAACGGTCTGAAGTTGAACGAAACTTTGGCCCATCGCCTGATTGATGCCCAGATTGACATCTTGCGCGTTTCTGCGGTGGGATATGACCGGGCCAGTTATCATCGATGGATGAGCAAAGATGAGTATGATCTGGTACGGGACAATGTGCGCAAGTTTGTCCAGCTCAATCAACAGTTGGGTGGCAGGACCGAGGTTCATTTGTACCATCTGTTGACCGATGTGGAGCAAAAGGAGCAGGAAACTCTTTGGTATCGTCAAAATTGGGCGGAATTCACGGGTGCGCTGGCGGAAATATGGATGATGCACAACTGGTCGGGCGGAATGGATGGTCCCTATGATCGGCAAAAGTTGGCTGGTTCGCCCCAGCGTCGTTCCTGTGGACGACCGTTTTCCCCGCTGTTGCAGGTGCGTGCGGGGGGGCTGGATTCCCATCACGGCGCAGTGGTGGCGTGTTGCATGGTGTTGGGTAAGGATTCCCAGGGAGTCCTTGGTCATCTGGATACACAAAGCATCCGTGACGTGGTTTCGGGAGAACCCTACGATAGACTGCGTTCCGCCCACAGGGAAAAGCGTTTCGACGACATACCGTACTGTCGGGACTGCGATCAACTTTATGATTTTTCCGAGTCTTTGGTTTGGACCAACATTCCAGGCCGGGTCTATGGTGAATCTAAGGTAGCCAAAGGCGTTGATCATCGAAATTTTGGAAAAGAATGCTTGTAATATGTCTCCTTCAGGGACCCGGGTGGCTGGGTGCTATTTGAAATATTGTCGTTTGACCTTCCCGGGTGAGTTTTTTTGATGCTGCGTTTACGCATTCTTTCCAGCTTGCGCCAGCCATTGGGTAAGAATTGGCGTAGGATAGAACAACCCGGCTACTCTGGGGAACAATCCGCCGACGCTTCCAGGGTGTTGCTGCCCACTTTGGACCCTTCCGAGGCCCAGGAAACTGTTGCCGCATTTCATCATCTGGTCGCCCGATTATCCGTGGCAAACCACGACCACCCTGGGTGGTGGTACACGCGCCTTTCTTCCAGATGCCGATTCTATACAAAGATTTTTGAAATATTTGTTCTATGTGCGCGTTTTAAGAAATTTATCACAACCATGGACCCGGCATACCCCTGTTATTGGGTTTGTCCAGATCCTGAAATAGCCCGGTGGGTTGCCCGAAACGTCCGCAAGGCGGGTGGTCATGTCCATTTGCCCTGGAGAGATCGGGGGGTGTGGATCGTTGAAAGTCTTTTTATAAAGCTAAAGCCGTTTGCATCTTCTTTGAAATGGCTTTTCAACGGGCTGATCATGTTCTTTGAAGCAAAAAGGCGGCCCGTGAAACGGGAGCTGTTTCAAAATACTTCTGTCATTATTGTTACTGTTTTAATACTGAATAACCTACGCAAGCAATCAAATTCCGAAAATTACGCAGATGTTTTTTTTGACCGTTTGCATGAGACATTGCAAGCGACAGCAGAAAAAACTGTCATTTTCGGACTTCCAGTGACAATAGAAAAGGAATTTATTTCTCTCACCCGCAGTATCTCTTCGGTTCCGCTTTGTACCTGCTGGGATTTTGTGACCGTTGGTGATATTTTTCACTCGGTTTGGTTGGCACTTTCCAGAAAGATACGGGCCATTTCCGTAGATCTGCCTTGGGATATTGATACGATCCGCCTGGTCAAGTGGGATTTGCGTCAGGTGTCTCTCGGGATTGTCGCGGATGGTTTCATGTTGGAACGATCATTGCGGCGGTTTCTATTGTCCAATCCTGACTGTCGGATCATTCATATGTATGAAAACAATCCTTGGGAACGGGCTTGTAGATTGGCCATGAAATCTTTGCCCTTCCCCCGAGGAATTACAGGCTACTTGCATTGTGCCGTTTTAAAGTCCCACTTGAAAAACCATATCGCCCTCGAGGAAAAAAATATACGTCCCGCCCCGGACATGATTGTCTGCTCGGGCAATGAAAGTCGAAATTTATTCTTGTCTTTGGGGGCACACGATCCCGACCGGGTCATGGCGGGGTGCGCGCTTCGTGAATCCAAGACCACAATTCCACCGCGACAACAACCACCACGGCAGGTAAAACGGGTTGTGGTTTTGTTTGAGGGGTTGTCCTTTGTGGTTCCCATTTTGCGGGATTTGGCGGAATCGCCGGCGAGTGCACAAAATTATATTTTTATCATTCGGGGACATCCTATATTTCCAGCGGGCGAAATTGCTAGACAGGCCGGTGTTACCTTTACGGGATCCATTGCCGAGAGTCGCCCATCCGACTTAGCTGAAGCCATTCTGGAAGGTGAGGTTGTCCTCTATATATCTTCCACCGCCGTAACGACCGCCATCCGCCTGGGTGTTCCGGTGATTCATCTGCGATGTAGCGATATTCTCGAGGAAGATCCTCTGGTGAGCTGTCCTTATTTAAAGCGTGTAGCCAATGCGGTTGGAGATATTGAAAAACATGTCAGGGAGTTTGAAACCATGCCTGAGAGCCGGTTCCAATGGGAGGTGAAACAGTCCATCAGCCATCTCGACCAACTCTATGCCAAACCCACCCCGGAAAACATGCAACCCTTTTTTGTGGATCCTCTGGCCAGATTGCAATAATCAGGGAAAGAACATGATGCCCTTCGGGCAAAAAACCTTGGAGGCTCTGCCTCCAAACCTCCGCCGGGGGGGATGATCCCCCCCGGACCCCCACAATAATTTTTGCCAAACTTTGTTTTTCCGATACGTGGACATTATGTCTTTCAGGCAAACAAACAAAATAAAACCTCTAGAGATTCATCCCAAGCCAAAGTTTAATACTGATATTTTTAATTAATATAAGTAAACTCCTGGCTTTGCCGGGGAGGCAGGAACGGTTTGACATTTCCAGGAGTGCGCCACGGTTTATGGTTTTCTTCGCCCATTATCGGGTAATCGTTCAGTCCCCCCGCCTTTTTTTTCTTGCTGTTCGAGGTAAGGGTTCATGCCGCACCTTCCGCATGGGCAACAGCCCCGCTGGTGATCCCCAACCGCTTGCGCATCAGGGTGTAATACATCAGCGGGATGACCAGCAGGGTCAGGATGGTTGAAATGAAAATGCCGAAGATCAGGGAAATGGCCAACCCGGAAAAGATGGGATCGTCCAGGATGAAGAATGCCCCCAGCATGGCGGCTAGTCCGGTGAGGACGATGGGTTTGGAACGAATCGCCCCGGCCCGGATCACCGCATCCCGAAATGGAATGCCGGCGGCGATTTCGTCGTTGACAAAATCAACCAGCAGGATTGAATTGCGCACGATAATCCCCGCCAAGGCGATCATGCCAATCATTGAGGTTGCTGTGAATTGCGCCCCCATAACCGCATGACCCGGCATGACGCCGATGATAGTCAAAGGGATGGGAGTCATAATGATCAGGGGGACCAGGTAGGATTGAAACTGGGCTACCACCAGTAGGTAAATCATTAACAAACCGACGGCGTAGGCAATCCCCATGTCGCGAAATGTTTCATAGGTCACCTGCCATTCACCATCCCATTTGACGCTGTAAAAATAAGGGGCCTTGGGCTGTTCGATGAAGGTTTGGTGTACCTCCTGCCCGCCTTCCACCTGAAGCTGTTTGATGGAATCGACAATGTTCATCATCCCATACAGGGGGCTGTCCAGAGGCCCCGCCATGTCGCCGGTGACATAGACCACCCGAACCAAATCCTTGTGATAGATTGAATTCTCCCGAGGTGCGGTTTTGATGGTCGCGATGTCTCCCAGGGAAACCATAGCCCCGGTCAGGCTTTTCATTTTCAGGGAGAGGATGGCCGTCAGGTTTGCTTTGGTGGCGATGGGAAGTTCGATCCGTATCGGCACGGCAAATTTGACATCCTCGCGATGCAAAAACGCAACATCCACACCCTGGAGGGCGGTAGTAAGGAGATCCGACACCGCTTTTTGGGAAATTCCCAGTGCCGCCGCCTTGTGCCGGTCTGTTTGGATGATCAAACGTTCGCCAGTGGTTTCGATGCTGTCGTCCACATCGACAATGTCGGGGGTTTTCTCGAACACCTGC
The DNA here is from genome assembly GCA_015660855.1 of Magnetococcales bacterium. Lineage (GTDB taxonomy): Bacteria > Pseudomonadota > Magnetococcia > Magnetococcales > UBA8363 > UBA8363. The sequence goes on along the minus strand of JACSDG010000128.1, from coordinate 9,492 downwards.
CGTATCGCCTTGGCGACCCGGATTTGTCCGTCATAATCGGGGCCGTACACTTCCGCAACCAACGGTGACTGTACCGGTGGCCCTGGCGGGACTTCGACGATTTTGACGTTGGCGTTCAGCTTTCGACCGATATTTTGCAGGGGTTCGCGGACAGCCTGGGCAATTTCGTGACTTTTGCGGGTACGGTCATGCTTGTCGGTCAAGTTGACCTGAATGTCGGCTACGTTGGATCCCGAACGCAGATAATATTGCCGCACCAGTCCGTTGAATCCCACCGGCGATGAATTACCCACATACGCTTGATAATCGGTCACTTCCGGAATGGTGGCGAGATAGGTCGTCAATTGCCGCACCACCCCGGCGGTTTCCTCCAGGGTGGTCCCTTCGGGCATATCCACGACAACTTGAAATTCCGACTTATTGTCGAAAGGAAGCATTTTCATGACCACATTTTGATTGACCGCCAGAAACATGGAACCAACGATCAAGACCAGCACGAGAAGCCCCAGGATCATTTGGTTGAGCACAAAAAAACGGCTGATGATGAAGGGGCGGTAGATCCCCGTAAAAAATTTTAACATGCCTGATGAAACTTCTTCGCCTCCCCCTTTTTGGTGTTGGTGGTGGGCGGCGATTTTTTTAAGCCCTATGTGTGACAGCCAGGGGGTTACCACAAAGGCGACCATCAGGGAGATGAGCATGCCGATGCTGGCGTTGATGGGGATGGGACTCATATACGGTCCCATGAGGCCGGTGACGAAGGCCATGGGCAATAGGGCCGCGATGACGGTGAAGGTGGCCAGGATGGTGGGTCCACCCACCTCGCCCACCGCTTCGGGGATGATTTCCAGCAAGCTTTTTTTGCTCAAGCTCAGATGACGGTGGATGTTTTCCACCACCACGATGGCATCATCGACCAGAATGCCGATGGAAAAGATCAAGGCGAACAGGGAGACCCGGTTTAAGGTAAATCCCACCGCCCAGTTGGCAAACAAGGTCATGGCCAGGGTGAGGACCACGGCGGCACCGACAATAGCCGCTTCGCGCCAACCCATGGCAAAAAGGACCAGTATGACGACGAAAAAGGTGGCAAACGTCAGTTTGCCGATCAATTTGGTGGCTTTGGCGTCGGCGGTGATACCATAGTCGCGGGTGACAGTCACATGGACATCATCCGGAATCAAATGGGCACGCAACAGGTCAACCTGGGCGATGACATTCTCGGCGATGGCCACGGCGTTGGTGCCTGTTTTTTTGGCTACGGCCAGGGTGACGGCGGGAAATTCACCACGCGGTGTGATGTTTTTCTTGCCCGCTTCATGACCGGTTCCGAACCACAGATAGGTTTGGGGTTGGTCTGTTTCCATCCGAACCTGGGCGACATCGCGGAGAAAAACGGGGGCTTGGTTTTGGTAGCCCACCACGAGGTCTGCGACTTCTTCGGCGGAACTTAAAAATTCCCCCGCCTGTACCGGGATGGATCGGTTGTTCATGGTGACGGGCCCGACATCGCGGGAATCGTTGGCACCACCTAAAGAGTTTTCCAGATCGGTCAGGGAGAGACCGTAACCGGACAATTTTTCGGCATCAAGCTCTACATGGGCGATTTGTTGCTGTCCACCGATGGTGTACACATCCCGGGTTCCGGCAACCCGTTTGAGTTCCGACTCCAAACTGTGGGAAATACGGGTCAGATCGGTGGTGGTTCGGTCGGGATTGTCTGACCAAAGGGTCAGGGTGACGATGGGGACATCATCGATACCTTTGGGTTTTACCAAAGGTTGACCGACGCCAAGATTGCGGGGTAGAAAATCCTGGTTGGAAAAAATGGCGTTGTAGATGCGCAATATGGCTGAGGTACGATCTTCCCCCACCTCATAACGGACGGTAAGGATGGACATGCCGGGACGGGAGACGGCGTAAATGTTTTTCACTCCGTCGATTTCCGCCAATACCTGCTGGGCCGGAACCGACACCACCCGATCCACCTCTTTGGCGGAAGCTCCCGGAAAGGGAATGAAAATATTGGCAAAGGTGACTGAAATCTGGGGTTCTTCCTCCTTGGGGGTGATCATGACGGCGAAGAGGCCCAGCAAAAATCCTACCAGGGCGAGGAGGGGAGTGATTTCCGAATTTTGAAATTTTTTCGCCAGCCCACCCGCAATACCGAGATCCTGTTTCTGGCTCATGACACGCCGCCCATCCGTTTTGTGTGAAGATATTGACCCGCGCGCACCGGATCTGTGGCCACCTTTTCCCCGGTGTGGAGGCCGGAGATTATTTCGATTGTGCCATCCGCCTGGACGTTACCTACGAGGACGGGCCGAAGCGTGACTTCCGTGCCGTGGACCACATAGACGGCGGTCAGTTCACCCCGCCGCACCAGGGCCGTCGAGGCAACCAGCATGCGATTGTTCTCTCCTACCTTGAAGGCGGTTTTGACCAGCATGCCGGGATGGACATTGTCCAGGTTGGGTGGCAATACCACCCGAACAGTAAAATTATGACTTTTTTCGTCTGCGTATGGGAAAATTATCAGGGATTTTGCTTCGACGCGCTTGTCGCCGGGGAGGAGGACAAAGGCTTGGTTATGGTTGCGCACCATGGGTATCCAGGATTGTGGAACGGCCGTTTGCACCCGCAGTTTATCCAGGGACATGCCGGAAAAAAGGGGGGTACCGACATTGGCTGTTTCCCCCAGTTGGATGAATCGTTTCACCACATAACCGCTGTAGGGGGCACGCACTACGGTATCGGTAACGCCCTCACTGGCGGCGGTGATCTGGGCGCGATCGGCATCCACACCCGCCTTGGCGGCATCCAGGCTGGCCCGCGCCTGATCCATTTGCGAAGCGGTGATCATTTTCTTCTCAAACAAGGCGGAAAGACGTTGAAATTCTTTTTCAGCCCGAACCAGATTGGCACTGGTCCCGGCTAGGCCTGCCTTGGCTCGAAGTAAACCGGACTGGTTGACTGTCCCTTGGAAACGCAGCAGCACCGTCCCCTCTTTAACGAAGTCGTTGACATCAAAATTTATTTCCGTAACCGTCCCGCTCGTTTTGGCGGTCACGGTGGCCACGTTGATGGCCTCCACCGTGGCTTCCAGGACCAATTCGTCGGGAACCGCACGTTCGATCACTGCATCCGCCGCAAAAGGCAATCCACCCTCTGCCAGGGCGGAGTCGATGAACGGCAGGGTAGCCATGGACAAAACGCCAAGGGCTAAAATGATCATTCTTGCCATGATGCTCAACCTCGTTGGTAAAAATGGGAATGGCTGCCGGGGATCAAAACGTCGTCAATGCTGGTTCCATGCGTTGACCGCCTCCAGATCACGCTGGGAAAGCAGTCCTGCCGCCTGTTTCAATTCGAGCGATTGGAGAATGTAAGTGTATCTGGACTGCGAAAAGTCCCGTTTGGCACGGAAGACTTCCCGTTGGGCAGCCAGTACGTCGGTCATGGTACGAATTCCGGAGGCGTAACCCGCATCGGTGGTTTCCAGGCTGCCTTGGGTGGAGATCAGGACTTGGCGGGCGGCTTTGATCTGGGCAATGGCTGTCACGACACCCCGAAAAGCGTCGCGGGTTTGCCGGACGACCTGACGGCGGATTGCGTCTTCCGCCTCCTGGGTCATGTTGCGGGTCGCTGCGGCTTGGCGCACCTTAGAGGTGGCTCCATGGCCGCTATACAGGGGGACAACCATTTGCAGGGTGAAACTGTCGGTGTTCATCAAACCGCCGTCGAATTGGGGCAGGGCACCGTTGTCGGAATAGTTGTGGGCCGCCATCAGGTCTACCGCCGGCAGATGCCCCGCCATGGCCGCCTGGGCGGCGATGGCGGAAATTTCTGTGTCCAGTCTTGCCAATTGCAGGCTGAGGTTTTCGGTTTGGGCCTTGGTGACCCAGCTTTCGATGTCGTCCGGGTCGGGCTTGATCAGGGGAATTTCCTCTTTCAAAGGATTCAAGGAACCGGCAGGTTGCCCGATCACCTCCTTGAGGGCCTCCATGCGGCTTTGCAGCTGGTTTTCGGCGGCTATCACCCCCGACTGGGCCAGATCGAAAGCGGCCTGGGCGTCTTGCAGATCGTTCAATACCGCCGTTCCCACCTCCAGCCCCGCCTTAACCGACTCCAGACGTTTCCCCATGGATTCCCTTTCCGCTATGGCTAACTGCTGGCCATCCACGGCGGACAGGACATCGTAGTAGAGTTTGACGCTGCGCATGACCAGTTCCTGCCCGGCGGTGGCATAGGCCAGTATCGCTTTTTGCTCCTCCTTTTGGCTTTTTTCGTAGCCTTTGGTGTTTTCCCAATGGAAAACAGGAACCTGGAGGCTGAGGGTATAGCCATTTTTATCGAAGGAATCGTGCACGGGTTTGTGCATGTTGACGCCGCTGTGTTGCAGCGTCAGGGTACTGGAGGGAAGCAACGGTGCCAACCCTTGCGGGACCGCTTCCATCCCCATGATTTTCTTTTTCAAAGCGACCGACAACCCGGTGTCGTGTTGCACCGCAAGGGAATAAACCTGTAATAAATCTTCAGCGTTGGCTGTATTCAGCGCAATGGAGATAATGCTAATGAATGGAATTATTATTCTTATAATGAAAGATTTAAAGTGCACAAAAACCTCCACGGCATCGGTGAAAATGTTGAGATGCTATGCCCTTCGGGCGATGAAAAAAAACAATAAAGGCCAGGACGCCCCACTTTGCTTTTTTTGCCATGAGACAGAACATCAGGCACTTCGGGAAAGAACAATAACCTCTGGGGTTTTGTCCCCAAACCTCCACCGGGGGGGATGATCCCCCCCGGGATCCCCCAAAAAAATTATGTCAAACTTTATTTTTCCGATACATAAATATATGTTGCAAAGGTGACTCGTTTGCTGAGAAACTTCTCGTAGCATCGTTAGCTTGAGAGCCCCGGTATTTAAGCATGATTTAGTGCAACGTTCAACAATATGCATTCAGCGCAGATGGTTTGTAACCACGGATTTGTCATGGAACCATTATTATTCGAGTATTTCATTCCTTGGTTTTTGAAACCATGAAGTTCCTAACCATTCAGTTCCCCCCCCCTTTTTTTTAGGTTGAAACTATTGCGGGGGCCCGGGGGGATTATTTATAATGTCATTAACCTAAGCTTCTGCAGGGCATAATGTCCATAAAGGGAGGTGACAGCGTGCGTGCGTTTATCATCCGCAAAAATGCTGTTTCAGATTGGATCAAGCATCTGGCGCGGAAAAACAGCGTCAGTTTTCCTCAGCGTGCCGGCCATTCCGGTTTTCGGTTCAAACCGGTACTTGAAACTTCGGAAATCCAGTTTGAACACTACCGTCCGACCCTCGCCCCCCCCGGCAAACAACTGACTCCTGCCCGGGAGGTATTGTTCAAGTATCGGAAAAACGCGACCGCAGACCCCATGCTGGAGTCTGTCCTGGATAGCCAGGCACGGGTTTTAGCAGGGGTGCGTCCCTGTGACCTCAAAGCCATCGACCTGATGGATCGGGTCAACCGGGAAGGTTTTAGCAATCCCCACTACCTGACACGACGCGAGAATACTGTCATTATTGCCCACGATTGCCTGCAACCTTGCGATGCCGCCTGCTTTTGCGCTGCCACCGGCTCCCTGCACTGGCGCGCCAACGCCGATGTATTTTTAACTTCACTCGACGATGAAATCCTGGTGGAATGTCTGTCGGAACGAGGCATCGCGCTTGCGCAGGGAGATCATTTCACCCTCTGTGAAAACACCGAACCCCATAAAAAACGCGCCGAAGCTTTGCGTACCCAACCGTTTGGCCGCCAGTTTCCCGTCCCCCTGGAGCAACTTCCCGCCATCATTGCCAAACAATGGCAATCCCGGGTTTGGGAAAAGCATGTGGAACACTGTTTTTCCTGCGGCAGTTGCAACATGGTCTGCCCAACCTGTTATTGCTTCAACGTAGTGGATGATTTCAATCTGGCCGACGGCGACTCCGGTACCCGCACTTCCACCTGGGATGGCTGCATGTTGCCCAATTTTTCCGAAGTCGCCGGGGGACACAATTTTCGCCCCCACCCCGCCGCCCGCCAGCGGCATCGGGTCAAACGCAAGTTTGAATATTTATCCCAACGTTTCCAGGAACCCGGATTTTGTATTGGTTGCGGTCGATGCGCTCGCCAATGTACGGCCCAAATCGATATCTTTTCCATTGTCAGCGACTTGGTTTCCCAAGGGGAGAACGACCCGTGTGTGCCATGACCCACCCCGCAAGCCCGGAACTGGATCCTGAACTCTACCTGCCCCGCATGGCCTCGGTTGTCGCCGTGGAATCGATGACCGCACGGGAAAAATTTTTCAAGGTCGAATTGTCCAAACCCCTGGGACACCGCCCCGGTCAGTTTGTCATGCTTTCCCTCCTGGGCATAGGCGAAGCCCCCATTTCCATCTCCTGCGGTCCGCGCCACGACAACATACTGGAGATGGTCATCCGCAATGCGGGCAGCCTGACCCGGGTTCTGCACCGCCTGCAACCGGGTGCCAGGGTCGGGATACGCGGTCCTTTCGGATCGGGTTTCCACCTGGACGATTTCAATGGCAAAGATGTCGTCTGCATCGTCGGCGGCCTGGGTCTGGCCCCCCTGCGTTCCCTGATTCAACCCATCATCGCCCAGCCCCAAAGATTCGGGAGCATCACCATCATCAGCGGCTGCCGCACCCCGGCGGAAGAACTTTATCGCGATGAACTTGAATCCTGGTCACGCATGGACCAAGACAAGGTGTCGGTCATTCGCTTGGTGGATAAAACGGCCAATCTGCCCTGGAACGGAAAAATCGGGCTGGTCACCGCCCCCATACCCGACCTGAAAATCAACCCCGCCCGCACCCTGGTGGCCCTGTGCGGTCCGCCGGTCATGTACAAATTCGTCCTCATGGAACTCAAGGCTTTGGGTATTCCCAATTCTCAAATTTTCGTTGACCTGGAACGACGCATGAAGTGCGGCGTAGGCCAATGTGGCCATTGTCAGATCAACCATGTCTACTGCTGTCAGGAAGGGCCGGTGTTTCGGTTTGATCGCATCGAAAACCTCCAGGAGGCCTTGCAATGAAACCCAAAGTTGCTTTTTTTGACTTTGCCAGCTGCGAAGGCTGCCAGCTTGCTGTGCTCAACTGCGAGGATGTGTTTTTAAATATTCTCGAACTGGTCGATATTGTTGAATTTCGTGAGGCCATGTCGGAGACGGCACCACGTTTTGATGTCGCCTTCATCGAGGGAAGCATCCACCGCGAACAGGATGTCCAACGTCTCCAGGATATACGCGCACGCAGCACTGTTCTGGTCGCCATGGGGGCCTGTGCCTGCATGGGTAACGTCCAGGCCCGCTCCAACTTTATCGCCCCGGCACAAAATTTTCAATGGGTCTATGGGGAAGCGGAGCGCAATTCACTCCAGACCGACCCCGAATTCTGGCCCTTGTGGGCCCATACACGGGTTCGAGCGGTGAAGGAAATTGTCGCCGTGGATTTTGAACTGCGCGGCTGTCCCATGGTCCCGGAAGAGTTCGTCCACCTCGTCAAATCCCTGGTCATCGGTTCCACCCCCCATTTTCCCGCCAATGCCGTCTGTGTCGAATGCAAGATGGACGAAAATGAATGTGTCTTTGACCATGGGGAAACCTGCATGGGACCAATTACTTACGGCGGATGCAAAGCCGTTTGTGTGACCGGTGGTTACCGCTGCGATGGCTGTCGGGGACTCCTGCCCCACGCCCATCGGGAAGCCCACCGATGGCTGCTCAAGGAAAAAGGCCTTTCCGACGCCCACATCGATAATCGCTACCGCCTGTTCTGTAGCACCCAGTTCCAGGGACGGGAGAAACCTTAAATGACCATCGAAACCAAAACCTACAGCATCGACCTGCACCATGTCACCCGTGTCGAAGGACACGGCAATATTCGCATCAATACCCGGGACGGGGTGGTGGAAGAGGTCAAACTTTGTATCGTCGAAGCCAACCGTTTTTTTGAAAGTTTCACCCGGGGCATGTTGCCCGAAGAAATTCCCTGGGTGGTTGGGCGTATTTGCGGCATTTGCTGCGTGGGTCATCAATTGTCGGCCACCCGGGCAGTCGAAGATGCCCAGGGGATTGTCGTTTCGCCCCAGACGGTTTTGTTGCGCAAAATGCTTAACGAATCGCAATTTTTGCAAAGTCACGTCCTGCATGTGTATTTTCTGGCCGTCCCCGATTTTGTCGGGGCACCCAGCGTCCTGCCTCTGATCAAAACCCATCCGGAGGTGGTCAAACGCGCCCTGCGCCTGAAAAAACTGGCCAACGACTATACTGCGGTCATGGGTGGACGCACCCTCCACCCCATGAGCAACACATTGAAAGGATGGCGCAAACTGCCAAGCCCAGATGCCATCGCGCAAATTCGCGACCGCCTGCTGGCCGCCGTGCCCGATCTCAAAGAAACGGTATCCATTATAAAAACCCTGAAAATGCCACCCTACGAGCGGGAAACCGAGTTTGTCTCCCTGAAGCATCCCGACGAATATGCCCTCTATGAAGGGGAGGTCTTCAGTTCCGACAGCAAAACCGGGGTGGCAGTCCGCGACTATCGCCAGGTCACCAACGAATTCACCGTCCCCCATTCCACCTCCAAATGGTCGCGCTGGCATCGGGAAGCCTATGCCGTGGGTGCCCTGGCGCGTATCAACAACAATTTTGACCAACTCAGACCCCAGGCGCAGGAAATCGCCGCAGATCTGGGTCTCAGGGTTCCCTGCTTCAACCCCTACATGAACAATGTTGCCCAGGTGGTGGAGATCATCCATTGTGCCTACAACAGCCTCGCCATGATGGAAACAGTCCTCAACAACGGATTGCAGGAAGAAGATATTCGCCATACCCCCGTGCCAGGGCGGGGATTTGGTGCCGTTGAAGTCCCCAGGGGTATCCTGTTCCACGAATATGCCTTTGACGCTTCGGGTCGGTGCTGTGACGCCAACGCCATCATTCCCACCAGCCAAAACGTCAACAACATTGAACAAGATATGAAAGCCTTTGTTCCGCAAATGCTTTCCCGCATGTCCAAGGAGGAATTGACGTTGCACATGGAAATGTTGTTGCGAGCCTACGATCCGTGCATATCCTGTTCGGTACACATGTTGGATGTCACGTTTGTGGAATAAACGCCAAGGAAAACGTAACCGTTCTATCCCCCCTCTTTCTCCGTAAACTATTGCGGGGGTCCGGGGGGAGGTTCTCCCCCCGGCGGAGGTTTGGAGGCAGAGCCTCCAAGGTTTTTCTTTTGACTTTGATTTTGATTTTGACTTTGACTTTGATTTTACTGCTCCCCAAGGGGGGTCTAGGGGCGCAGCCCCAGGGTTTTGATTTTGATTTTTTTGCCTGAAGGTCAAAGTCAAAAGAAGAACCTTGGGGGCTTTGCCCCCAAACCCCCACCGGGGGGGATGATCCCCCTTACAAGTGTAGGTTTTTTCATATTTCATTG
>JACSDG010000127.1 GCA_015660855.1 Magnetococcales bacterium | reverse complement strand
TTGACTTTGATTTTGATTTTACTGCCCCCCAAGGGGGGTCTAGGGGCGCAGCCCCAGGGTTTTGATTTTGTTTTTTTGCCCGAAGGGCATCATGTTCAGATGTCGAAAAACACTCAAGTTTTGCAAAAAAAAATATTGCGGGGGATGGAAGTGAAGTCTCCAACATTTTTGTTTTTGTCCGAAGGAAATGGCATGGCATGGTGGTGTCCCTCCTTGTTGTGAATGGTTGGGGTGCTTTGGTTGTCAATAATTGAAGGGGAGATTGTGATGTCGAACGCAGGGGAAGAAAAAAAAGAATTGTTGGCCGCATTTGCTGAGAATCCTGAAAGGGCCGATCAGGAGGTTTTCGGGCGGGTGACGCATCCGGACCGTCGTGGATTTTTGAAAGGGGCGGGATTGGCTACCATGACGGCGATGCTGGGGGTGACGGGGATTCCTTTTTCCCGCAACATGCCTTCGGGATTCGTTCCCGTTGCCATGGCCGAGGAAGCCATGGCGGTGGCCGACAAGGATGGGTTGGTAGGTTTGGGGGACAAGCCGCTTAATGCTGAGACTCCGGCACATCTTCTTGACGACGAAGTAACTCCGACGGCTCGCCATTTTATTCGCAATCATGGGACGGTTCCGGATAAGGTGAACGTTGACACCTGGACGTTGACCATTGATGGTGAGGTTGAGGTACCGCAGACCCTGACGATTCAGGATCTGCGGAAAAATTTTGAAGTTGTGACCCAGCAATTGATCATTGAGTGTGGGGGCAACGGTCGGGCGTTATTCAACCCACCGGTATCGGGTAACCAATGGACGGTGGGTGCGGTAGGTTGTGCGCGTTGGACCGGGGTGCGTCTCAAGGATGTTCTTGAGGCGGCCAAAGTCAAGAAGAGTGCCATTTACACCGCCCATTTTGGTGCCGACAGAGAATTGGCCGATCCGGAAAAAATGCCTATCTCCCGTGGTATTCCCATAGAAAAGGCGATGAATCCCAGCACTTTGATCGCTTTTGAGATGAACGGTGCCGCCATGCACCCGATGAATGGCCATCCTTTGCGTCTGGTTGTGCCGGGTTGGGTTGGATCGACATCGCACAAATGGCTGACCCGCATTCAATTACGCGATGTTGTGCACGATGGCAAAGGGATGAAGGGGCAATCCTATCGTATGCCCAAGCGGCCATTGGAGCCGGGAGAAAAGGCGGAAGATCCTCTTTTTACCCAGATTATCACCGCCATGCCGGTTAAATCCTTGATTACCCGTCCGGCTTCCGGGATCAAATTGGAGCAGGGCAAGAGGACATTGGAAGTACGGGGCCATGCCTGGGCGGGAGAAAATGTGGTTGAGGCGGTGGAAGTTTCCATTGATTTTGGGGCCAAGTGGATTCCGGCCAAGGTTGCCGACCCTGCCAACCCCTATGCCTGGCAACGTTGGCAGGTGGAAGTGGCGTTTCCTGGTGAAGGCTATTATGAAGTTTGGGCGCGGGCTACCGATGACAAGGGCGAGGTGCAACCCTACGCGGTGGCTTGGAATCCCAAGGGATATATGAATAACGCCATGCACCGTATTGCGGTTCGGGTTTCCTAGTTTTTCAAGGTTGAAACTGTTGCGAGGGGCCGGGGGGGATCATCTCCCCCCCGTGCGGCGGTTTGGGGGTGAGAGCACCCAAGGTTTTGTTTCTTGCCCGAAGGGCATCATGTTTTCAAATTGTCAAGTTTGTGGCATATTTCACTCGGGAATTGTCTTTCAAGGAGAAAAATATGCTGGTGTCATTTCGTGTAAGGAACTTTCGATCATTCGCAGAGGAACAGACACTTTCGTTGGTTGCCGGTTCGGGGGCCGCGAAAGAGTCTCGATTCTCTTTTCCTTCCGATAACACTACCACGCCCTATCTTTTGCGTTCTTCATGTTTATTTGGTCCCAATGGTGCTGGCAAATCTTCGCTGGTCATGGCCATGGCTTTTTTCAAGGAGTTTGTGATTTCATCGGCCAAAGATGGCCAAGAGGGGGAAAAAATTGATGTCCACCCTTTTTTCTTCGACGAACATTGGCGCGGACAGCCTACCGAATTTGAAGTGATTTTTATCCATGGTGATGCCTTGTACCAATATGGTTTTGTGGTGGATGAAAAAAGGGTTTTGAGTGAATGGATGTTTACGAATCCCCACGATCCGGACACCAAATTCCGTACTCTGTTTCAGAGGGAATACGATGCGGCAGAGGGAACTTATGCCTGGAAAATCAGCAAAACGCACATTCGGGGAGAAAAGGAAGTTTGGAAAACCACAACCAGGGACAACGCGCTTTTTCTATCCACGTCCGTGCAACTCAATGCGGAGGCGTTCAAAACACCGTTTGATTGGATTCAAAATTTTCTGCGTATCATAGAGTCACCCCAGCGGCTTTCCCCCGGATTCACCGCCAAACAATGCCTGGATGCGGGATGGAAGGATCGCATTCTCCGCTTTTTGCGTTCTGTGGATGTGAATATCGAGGATATTTATGTCAAAGTAACGGATCCCATTGATGTCGAAAAGCTTGTTTTTACACACGACGCAGAAGATGCTCGTGATAAAATTATTAAAAAATTGAAAAACATGAAAAGAATCGATGTCGAATTATCCCATAAAGGGAAGCAGGGTGATCTGGTGAGTCTGGCTCTCCGCGACGAATCCGACGGGAGTCAGGTGATCTTCAGCATCGCCGGTCCCTGGTTGGACGTCCTTGATAACGGTTATACATTGGTGGTCGATGAACTGCATAATAGCCTACATCCACATGCCTTTAGATTTCTTGTCGATTTGTTTCATAATCCGATAATCAATAATAAGCGTGCCCAATTAATTTTTACCAGTCATGAAACTTCCATCATGGAAAAAAGTTTCATGCACCGCGATCAAATTTGTCTTGTTGAGAAGAACAATCATGAACAATCCCAATTAATTCCCCTCTCCGAGTACAAGGAAGGAAACATCGACTCTTTCCGAAAATCCTATCTGGATGGGCGTTACGGTGCCGTTCCAATGTTGAAAGATTTTATCGATGGCTAACGACCAGATTTTCAACAAGAAATCGGCAACCAAAGATGAATTGGCCCGCAAACAGGGCACCCGGAAACGACGCTCCCGGGTGTTGATCTCTTGCGAGGGCGAAAAGACGGAACCGTTGTATCTCAAGGATCTAATCAATGATTTGCGGTTGACAACGGTAGAAATCTGCGAGCATCAAGGTTCTGCGCCAATAAGTGTTGTAGAAAGTGGAATCAAAGCATTCGATGCCGACCATGATTTTGACTATGTTTTTTTTGTTTTTGATCGGGATCGCCATTCCACATATCAAGATGCCCTGGATAAGATCGATGGGTTTGGAAAGAAAAAAATAACGAAGAACAAAACGGTTAAAGCAATAACATCGATTCCCTGCTTTGAAATTTGGTTTCTTCTGCATTTGTCTTATTCGGCGAAACCCTATGCTCCCGCTGGCAATAAATCACCCTGCGACTGCTTGATTTCGGATCTTGAAAGAAAACAATATTTTAAGGGATATGAAAAAGGAAAGAAATCTTATTTTAGCCTTTTGAGAGAGAAACTCGATACCGCGAAGACAAATTCTAAACGCCTTTTGAAGGAGGGGCTGAAAAGTAGCGAATCACGGCATTCGGCCAATCCTTCAACCTTGATGTATGAACTGGTTGACAGTCTGGAAAGAGTGGCCAAAGAATATAACATCTAAAGTATTTTAAACATGATGAAGCTTTTTGTTTAAATTCAAAAACAAAACCTTGGGGCGCTGCCCCAAACCCCGCCGGGGGGGATGATCCCCCCCGGACCCCCGCAATAATTTTTGCCAAACCTTCATGGATGACCGAAGGCGGTCCACAGCAGACCGACGGTGCGTATCCGGTCGGTGGATTGAGATTCCACCACCAAGGTGAATCCCTGGGGCTGGATTTCCTCGGCATAAACCTGCATTCCCCCTTCATCGATGGCAAAATCCAGAGAGGTGATCCCCAGATGGACGACGGGGTTTTCAGAAAATGGGGTTTGAAAGGTGATGCCTTTTTTTAAGGTTCTTTTTTTGAAAAAAACATCGACCAATTTCCAATCTTGATCCTGTTTTTCCACCAGTTGGTTTCCCTGTTCGATACGCCAATCGGCTTTGGCGAGGGCGGACATTTCTTGGCTGAGAGATTCCCGCTGGCGGTCTATGCTGGTGGTAAGTTCGGGTAATCCAATCTTTATCTGATCGACATGGTCTTGCAGTATTTTAAATTGTTCCGCGTTTTTGCCGGCGGATTGGGCGGCTTCTTGTTGTAGCGTATCCAACTGTTGGCGCAACCCGGCTATATCGCTTCGCAAAGTTTGGATGGCGTTTTCCGTACCACCGATGCGACCATCGGTCAACCAGTGGCTCAATCGCGCCTTGAACTCCACCTCTTTGCCGCTGGCGTCCGCCAAGAATGGCAACTTCCATGCGCCGATTCCATGTTTCCAGGCTTCTTCCAACGGGGTATGGAAGCTGAAAATGATGATGGCGAGAGAAAAAAAAAGTAGAAAAATTCGACCCATGGCAGTTTACGCTTGGTTAAAAGTTGATCCCACGACTCCAGAATGGTGAACTGGAGCGACGCATATCCCCAAGAAATTGACCAAATTCCAACGAAAGCCTTGGCTCTAACGTTTTGGCATGGTGCGTTCCCCGTTCCCAGTCGGTTTGGGTGATGGCCCGGGCGCAACAGAGCAAAATTTCATTTCTTGAGGCCCGAACCGGAAGACGCAGCAGTCCATTTGGAAAAAGAGTTTTTAAAGTTTTGGAAATTTCGTTGTAGACCGTTCCCTCGGATTTGCTCATGTTGACGGCGATCACCCCCGTGGGTGTAACAAGCTTTTTGGCCGCCATGAAAAATTGTCGGGCATAGACCGTGGGGGCCATTCCATCGTGATTGAAGGCATCGACCAGGATGAGGTCATACCTAGCGTCGGAGGCATTGTGCATGTAGATGGCGCCGTCCGCAATGTGAATGGTCAAGCGCGGATTTTGTGGGAGGCCAAAAAAAGTTCGGGCCAAAGATTCCATTCCTTCGTCCACTTCCACAACCACCAAGCGCGCTTCGGGAAAATGGTGCAGAATAAATTTGGCCAGTGATCCCCCTCCAAGACCAATCATGAGAATTGTTTTTGGGTAGCCCGTATCCAGCAACAACAGCGAGGCCATCATATGCCGGGAATAAGGTAGAACCAAACGGAGGGGGTCGGTTGGGTCCATCCGGGACTGGATCAAGCGGCTCATGAAGTACATGGCACGGGTTCCCCCCACCTCATCAACCACATCGATGGTTTGCCCCTGCCAAGACCGGCGAAAAATGATTTTGCCCACGTTCGGTAATTGCGAGCCTGCGCCATTGGGCGACTCGAAAAAATTCTGGGGAGGGGGGGCGAAAGTGTCCATGGAAAAATATCAGGGGTTGTTTTTTTTGCCTAGGGCATGTTGACATTCAATAAAATTATTGAAAGAAAAAAGGGGTCTGGGGGATTGCCCCCAGGGTTTTGACTTTGTTTTTGAATTTAAACAAAAAACTTCATTGCCTGCGGTGGTTTGGGGCGCATCCCTCAAGGTTTTATTTTTTGTCCGAAGGGCATTATAAACAGGATGCCCTTCGGGCAAAAAAACAAAACAAAATCAAAGTCAAAATCAAAGTCAAAAGAAAAACCTTGTGGGCTGCTGCCTCCAAACCTCCGCCGGGGGGGATGATCCCCCCCGGACCCCCACAATATTTTTTTAAAAAAAAAGGCGGGGGGCTAAACGGGTACAATGTCAACACGCTTTAGCAAGAAACTCCAGTAAACATCGGGGCCTGAATGGGTCTCAAATGGAAAGTCACCCGTCCATTCCAGCGCAAATCTTGTCTTTTTAAACAGACTGAGCCACATGGATTTTCCCAGGACAGAATAATGATTGGGATTGTCCTCATGGTGGCAGGAAGTGTCGGGTGCCGGCACTTCCACGTAGAGCCGTCCTCCCGGCTGCAATTTTTTATAAAAACCAGACAAAGTAAACATGGGGGAAAAACTGTGTTCGAGGGTATGGCGACACCAGATCAAATGGAAGGATTGATCGTCAAAATCGAGAAAGGAAAAGTCCATTTCTCGGACATCCAAGCCTTTTTCCTGACAGGATCGGCACTCCGGCCCCAGGGTGACACCGATGGCCTGGATTCCGTGCCGGGCAAATTCTTCCATGGCCATACCGTTGCCGCAGCCGACATCAAGCACCCGGTGATCGGGAGCGAGCATGCCGGATGTTACCAGTTTGGCGATTATTTTTTGGGTGATGGTGATGTGCGGTTCGCCGGGAGGCTCGGGATAGATGTCGGTGCGAATTTGTGCGAGAAAGGCATCGAGGGCATGGTATGGGGTCATGGTTGTCCCTACGGCAGTTATACCCGAGTGATTCAACGGTTTGGGGCTGGTTTTCGCCATGGCCTAGCCGCAACCGGGCGGTTACCCAGGCGTCGCCGCCAGGAATCGCTCCGTTGGCCGCGACATTGATGACAATATTTACCGCGATGATCGGCGGGCAGGGGGGCGGCGCAGCCACGACAGGCGAAATTTTTTGGTGTGGCACGTCCCAATTGGCGGTTGATGGCTTGGTTGATGTCTTGCCGAAAGGTCTGGGCCTCCTGCAATCGGGGGAAATGCTGCGGAAAACGAAAATGAAGCCACGAATACAGATTAACGATTTTCATGGCGATTTCAAGGTCGGTTAATTTTTCCTTATCTCCCTGGCCCAGGGCGGGAAGCAAAGGTTTCAGGGGGAGTTGTTTGTTTTTGGCGACGGTGGCGACCATCAGTTCAAAGGCGGTTACGGCGCTGTTGGCACTGAGAGGGACGGGGGCGGCGCAAAGAATGAAACGTGTTTCCATGGACAGGGAACGGAAACGATCGGTGATGCGAGCCAGGGTGATTTGTTCTTCCAGATCGGCCATTTTATAGACCTTGGGATCGGGTTTGACCGATTTGGTAAACAGCAACAGCAGCCTGGCCAGGGATCGATCTCCGACACCAGGGATTTTGCTCATGGCCAAGAGGTGTTGCAGGTTGGGGGCCAAGTGGGATTTTTGGATTTCGGGGGGGGATTGCTCCCAACAATGACGAATATGATTCATGGGGATGCGAAAAGTACCGATCCAACCCACCTGGTTTTTCCCGAACCGCCCCGCACGCCCGCCAATTTGTCGAACCTCCATGGGGGTCAGGGGGTGATCGGTCTGGTCGATATGTTTGGTATCCTGGGCGAAAAGAAGTTTTTCTATGGGCAAGTTCAAGCCCATGCCGATGGCGTCTGTGGCGACCAGAAAGGGGCGTTGTCCGGTGGCAAACAAATGGGCTTGATGCCGACGAACTTCGGGGGGCAGGGCACCGTAGAGGACCGCTGCAAGTCGGCCAGTTTTACGTTCAAGGATCTCTTTGAGGCCAAGAACCTGTTTGCGGGAAAATGCAATCAGGGCGGTTCCGGGGGTCAGCTCGGTAAAATCCTATGACCTCCCACGGATCCTGGGTTATGCGCAGCAGTTTTTCGATGGCGGGGAGGGCTTCGGGGGCAGAGATAACACAGACTTCCCTGGCTTGAAGTCCGAGGATGGCCTGAGTCCAAGCCCATCCGCGTTCGGGATCCCCCAGCATTTGCGCTTCGTCGATGACCCCCATGTCCCAGGTTTGGTCCAGGGGAAGCATTTCGATGGTACTGGCACTATGGCGCGCCCCTTCAACGATGATTTTTTCTTCGCCGGTGACCATGTTGCAGGGAATGCCCCAGGCGTTGAGAGTTTCGGAGACTTCCAGTGCGAGGAGGCGCAGGGGGGCCAGATAGATGCCACGGCTGGCCTTGGTCAGTTTTTGCAGGGCTTGGTAGGTCTTCCCCGAATTGGTCGGGCCGATGAACAGGGTGAAATGTCGTTGGCTGAAGCGGGCACCGAACATGAGGTGAAATTCGCGAATGCGGATGGCCTGTTCCAGGTCGTGATCAAAACGAGCGGTTTCAAGAGATTTGAAAATTTTTCCAAAATATTCCCAATAGGGCATTAAATAAAACGGATGATGATGATCTTCTTCCTCTTTGACCAGTTGCTGGTCTAAGCGGCGGATGATGGCTAGATCGAAGGCTCTTTCGTCTTGTAGAATGGACGCCAGCCGACCTTCGCGGCAGTTTTGCAGGGCTTGCGACCACAAGATCGGGTCGGGTTGGGGGATGGGGATGGATAAAAGTTCAAACGGTTTGGCCAGTTCCAACCCCCAATCCAGAAGGCGTTCATGATCGGTGACCATCTCCAGCCATCCCTGTTCAATCTGGGGGCCGGGGCGGTTGGAAAAATCGGTGAGCCAGTCGGAGAGGCGTTTTTCCAGGGCATCCCAGGCTTGGGCGAGGTCGTCACCCTGGCGGATGAAACGATCTTTGAATTGGTGCAGGTATTCTTCTTCGGAGACGGTCTGGTGGTAGGCGAACAGATGTCTGGAGACATCTGCGACCACTTCCACCTGTTCGGGTTGGGTATCGGCGGGGATTCTACGCCCCAACTTTTTCCAGGCTTTGCGTGTTTTCATGAGATTATGGCAAACAGGAGGGGATGATCCTTTGATAAGGCTTATTTGGAAGGGATGCCGGATATTGACACATTTTGGCGTCTGCGTCACCGGTTATGGCTGGCGGAAGGAAAAACAATGCGCATAGGTTTGGATCTTGGCGGGACAAAAATCGAGGTGGCGGTTTTGCGGGAGAATGGAGAATTTTTCTTTCGCCATCGGGTGGATACTCCACAGGGTCGCTATCGGGAGACGTTGGCGGCCGTGGTGCAGTTGATTCGTCTGGCCTATGGAGAAATAACCAAACAATATCCGGCGTTGGGCGTATGGGGACAGGTTGCGGTGGGCATCGGTTTGCCGGGGGCGATTTCCCACCGAACCGGGCGGGTGAAAAATGCCAACTCCACCTGTCTGATTGGTGAGGATTTACAAGGGGATTTGCAGGCCATGCTGGGGTTTGCGGTGCGCTTGGCCAATGATGCCGATTGTTTTACCTTGTCGGAAGCGGTGGATGGGGGGGGCCAAGGTTTTAATCTGTGCATGGGAGTGATTTTGGGTACGGGGGTGGGGGGGGGAATTGCGGTTACGGGACGGTTGTTGCAAGGCCCCAATCGAATTACGGGCGAATGGGGACACAACCCCTTACCGTGGCCGACGGATGCCGAACGCCCTGGGCCGGAATGTTATTGCACAAAGCGGGGGTGTATTGAAACATTTCTCTCTGGGCCGGGCCTGGCCAGGGATCATCAGTGGCGTACCGGGGAGCGGCTGGATGCGCGGGAAGTGGTGCGCATGGCTCAGGCGGGTGATGCGGGTGCCGTGGAAACCTTGCGGATTTACGCTGATCGGTTGGCTCGGGGATTGGCGCAGGTGATCAATGTGTTGGATCCGGACGTGATCGTTCTTGGGGGAGGGCTTTCCAATGTGGCACGCTTTTACGTTGACGTACCCGCTTTGTTGCCACGCTATGTTTTTACCGACCAGGTGGAGACGAAAATTGTCAAGGCTCGCTTTGGTGATTCCAGTGGGGTCCGAGGGGCGGCATGGCTGGGGGCAGGGTGAGCGGATTTATTTTATTGAATAGGGCGAGAATGTCTTTTTTTACCTTGTTGTCTCTTCTTTCCTGATTCATCTTTTGTCGAAAGTTGGGTCAATCGACGATGATGGGACGATCGGCATCGTTTTTTCGGGGTCAGCTGGGATGGAGGATGGATCATGAAGTGTATTGTTCTGGGCAGCGGTACAGGTATTCCATCGCCCTCGCGCAATTCGGCGGGGTATTTTTTGGAGGCGGGTGGGTTGAATCTTTTGGTGGATTGTGGTCCGGGGACGATGCGGCGTTTGGTGCGCGCCCGCAAAGGGATTGCCAATCTGGATGCCGTTTTTATAACGCACACCCATCCTGACCACGTCAGCGATCTGACCCCGATCATTCATGCCTTGCGGGTTGGGGGAGGGGGGCGGCGTAAAAAATTGACCGTTTACGGTCCATCGGGGTTCAAGGATTATTTTGACCGGATTGTGTTGACCCAGGTACGCCTGCCGGAGCTTTTTGCGCTGGAAGCTTTGGAGGTTGAGGAGCGCATGACCTTGGGTTCTCTGACGGTGCAAACTTTTCCTACGGTGCATGTGGAGCATTTGAACAGTGTGGGCTATCGTTTTGAAGAAAATGGGCGTTCGGTGGTTTTCTCCGGGGATTGCGATTACAGCCAGGGATTGATTGACGGTGCGCACCGGGCGGATGTTCTTATCTTGGATTGTTGCACCTTGGACTCGGACAAGATGGAGGGGCATTTGTCGGCGGGTTTGGCTGGGTTGGTCGCCGCCAAGGCGGAGGTCAAGCATCTGATCCCCACCCATTTTTATCCCATTCCGGCCGCCGATTCAGAGCGTGAGCAGGAATGTCGCATTCAGTTCTCCGGCAAAATCACGTTGGCAGAAGATCTTATGGTTTTTGAGGTTTAGGGTGCGTCCTGTTTTTGGTCATCAAAAATAGCGAAAAAACAAAGTTTTGCAAAAATTGTTGCGGGGGTAAAGGGGGGGGGGGGAGCATCCCCCTCTTGACCCCGGTGGGGGCTTGGGGGCAAAGCCCCAAGGGGTTTGGTTTTTGCCCGAAGGGCATCATGTTGATCGACAAGGGGTGGATTCTTTCGTATTTAACTATTTTTCGGGGGAGTTTTTCCATGTTGCGTATGTTGAGTCGGATGGTTGGTGTTGCTTTACTCTGTACTCTTTGGTCTTGCCAGACCAAGGGACCGGCGGTATCGGGTCAGCCAACGACCCTGCCGGTAGCTTTGACGTCATCGGTTGCGTCACCTCCCAAGGAGGAAAAGGTTGATAAGGTTGTTGTGGTTCCCGGGGCGAGTGGAAAAAGCCTTGTCGGGGCTAGCATGGAAGATCTCCAGCGCACGCTGGGTCCTCCGGCGAGTATCATAGACGCAACCGTTACGGGAAGGGCAGCCTCCGAAGCCTGGATCTACGCCCCCCGAGGCAAATCGTCGTGTATGGACACCTACGTCGTGGGTGAGGTCAGCAAAAAGGTTGAAGAATATTTTTGCCGCTAAGGGGATTATTCCGCCCGGTGGGAGTTCGGGGGCGAAGTCCCCAAGGTTTTGATTTCTGCCCGAGGGGTATCATGTTCCGACACACAGAGAAGGGGCAATGACATGAAACGGATCGGGTTTTTTCTTGGTTGCCTGTTTTTTGTTTGTCTCCTGGTGAGAATTCCGGCGGCGTGGGCGGAGAAGCCCTTGACGCCAGACAGTAAAGATAATGAAGGGACAACTCAGGAAGCTTTGGATGAGGCGCGGGGGCTGTTTCTAGGAGCCATGGACGCCTTGAACCGTGCGGGCAAGATGGCTTACGAAAAAAATGTCCCAGGAGTTCGTGAGAAGGCAAAGGATGTGTTGGAAGAATCCAAAAAAATGTTGCAGCAATGGATGGATCGGGTGCAGAAGGAAATGGATGGACAGGAGAAAAAACAAAAGCAAGGTCCAGATGAACCCAGGAGGGCAGAGCGATCCTATATTTGAACACGATGCCCTTCGGGCACAAAACCAAAACCCTGGGGGGGCATCCCCCAGGCCCTTTTTTTTTGGATGTATGAATATTTGATTATTCATCTTCTGCAAACACGCCGTCCAACGTGGTCGCATCCAGTACCCGCAAACTCCACTCTTCTAAGGCATGCAAGTCCGCTTCGGCGATCTTTGCACAAGCCCAGTCAGGCAAGACACCAAAACGACGTTGCAACTGGCGCGTCAGCATTTTAGCTTCCCCTTTTTTTTCCTGGATGGGAAAAAAAACGATGATAGATGGAATCATGATCGGTCATGATCTCTCCGCCGGGGGGGGTGATCCTCCCCTTGACCTCCATAATAATTTTTGCCAGACCATGTTTTTTGAATAGGTAAAATAAAGGGCCGGAGTGGAACTGTAAGCCGGGTTCTGTACCCGCCCACCTTCCCACGATGGACGGGAGGTGGCCATTCATCTGGGATGGTCGTTACCGACCACCTCTAGCAACCTACCCGGGGACTGGACGGGCCGCCCATCATGTCCCCCTATTTGGTCTTGCTCCGAACGGGGTTTACCATGCCGTTCCCGTTACCGGGAAACGCGGTGCGCTCTTACCACACCCTTTCACCCTTACCGGCGGACCAACAACGTCCCGTCCGGCGGTCTGCTCTCTGTGGCACTTTCCCTGGGGTTACCCCCGCCGGGCGTTACCCGGCGTTCTGCCCTGTGGAGCCCGGACTTTCCTCCAGCTTTTTCAAGCCAGCGGCCACCCGTTCCACTCCGTAAAACCGCCTGCATGGTTATAAGGTTGATTTTGTCCTGCCGCCAGTATTGCCGCCGGAAACTGTTAAAATAATTCGCCGGTATATCCCTTTCCGGCAACGAGAGGAGAGGCCCCAGTACCTGCGAATACGGCACCGCTGCGAAAACCAAAGGGTAACATACTGCCGCGACTGCCTCGATGACCACGCCACGGACTCACATCGGTCAAGAGCATGTTTTTCTTGCCCGAATCCAAGGTCACCCCCAATTCGGGATCAAACGTGACCACATCCACCAACAACTCATCCCGGGCCAATTTGAGGATGCGTACCCCCTTGCCTTTGGGCAGCAAGGGAAATTCATCCAGGTTGCACACCAGCATGTTGCGTCCCCGACTGATGGCAGCCACCGCACTTCCCACCACCGGATGAATATGCAAGGGATAATCCTCCTCCTCCTTGTAGGAAATTACCTGCTTTCCTCCCCGATGATTTGTCAGAAGATCCCGACCCAAAATGCGAAACCCCTGACTCAATCGGGTCGTGACAAAATATTCCCGGTCCGGCTCCACCGCCAACCCCCAAACCACCCGATCCCCCGAATCCACGTCAAACAATACCGACAAAGGATCACCAAATCCCTTGCCGTCAGCCAACCGATGCGCCAAAACAGAATAAACCTTGCCCGAACGGGCAACGAAAGAAATCTGCTGATTGGCATAAGCGGTAAAGGCACGCAATAAATCATCTTCCGCCTTGAATCGAACCTTTTCCACGGCGAGCAGATCATGTCCTTTGTTGGCCTTGACCCAACCCTTTTGCGACAAAATCACCGTGACCGGCTCTTTTTGCACCAAATCCTCAGGCCGCAAGGTGATCTCCTTGGTCACATCGGCCAAGGTTGTGCGTCGGGTATCGGCAAAAGATTTTTTTGTCTTGACCAGGTCGGTGCGAATATCACCCCACATTTTTTCTGGATGGGCCAACAATTCCCGCAACGCTTCCGCCCGCGCCGCCTTTTCAGCCATTTCCTTGCGAATGGACATCTCTTCCAATTTTCTCAGCGAACGCAAGCGCATGTTGAGCACCGCCTCCGCCTGCCCCGCATCCAGACCAAAACGGGCCATCAGTGCCGGAGCCGGGTCATCGTGAACCTTGATGATGGCGATTACTTCGTCAATGTTGAGATGGACAATCAAATAACCGGCAAGGAGGTGCAAACGTTGATTGATCTGGTTCAACTCATACTCGGCCCGTCGGGTGTGCACCTCAAAGCGGTGTGCCAGCCAGGCTTGAAGTAGAGATTTCAAGTCCATCACCTCCGGGCGGATTTGACTGGTGATGACATTGAAATTGATGGTGACGCGGGTTTCCAATTCGCTGTTTTTAAAAAGATAGGCCATGACCATGTCCGGATCGAGACGGCTGGAACGGGGTTCCAGGACGATGCGGATGACCGCGTCGGACTCGTCGCGTACATCCACCAGAAACGGACATTTTTTTTCGGTGATCAGGACGGCAATTCGTTCGATCAAACGTGATTTTTGCACCTGGTAAGGGATTTCGGTCACCACCAGGTTCCAAAGACCATGATCCAACGGTTCCTTGTGCCAGCGTGCCCTGAGACGCAAACTGCCGCGCCCCGTCTCGTAGGCCTCACGCCGTTCGGCGATATCCGATACCAAAACGCCTCCGGTAGGGAAATCGGGGCCTGGAATGAATTGCATGAGGGTGGCCACGGTGCATTCGACGTTGTCGATGAGTGCCATGCAGGCATCAAGAACCTCGCCCACATTGTGTGGAGGAATGGAGGTGGACATGCCCACGGCGATGCCCGAAGAACCATTGGCCAACAGATTGGGGAAACGGGCCGGCAAAACGCGAGGCTCCGTCATGGAACCGTCATAGGTGTCGCTGAAATCCACCGTATCCTGGTCGATATCCTCCAGGAGGGCCATGGCGATGCGCGTCAGACGGGCTTCGGTATAACGCATAGCGGCGGCACTGTCGCCGTCGATGTTGCCAAAGTTGCCCTGTCCGTCCACCAGGGGATAGCGGGCGGCAAACTCCTGGGCCAACCGCACCATGGCGTCATAGGCGGCCTGATCGCCATGGGGGTGGTATTTGCCGATGACATCACCCACCACCCGCGCCGATTTTTTGGGGGGCAGATTCGGCTCCAGATGCAGGCCGCGCATGGCAAAAAGAATGCGCCGATGGACCGGCTTCAAACCATCGCGGACATCCGGGAGGGAACGGCTGATAATGGTTGAAAGGGCGTAGGCCAGATAGCGGCTTTCCAGTTCCAGCCGTATGGGCGCATCCTGTATGCGATCACCTCCCTCCATCAAACCGGCTCGGCCTCCTTGACCGGATGGGCAACCTTGTCAAGGGTATGTTTGGGGGGAAGGCCTGCTTTTTCACGCAGGTTGTCCTCCAACTCACGCAGCAAGTTGGGATTGTCCTTGAGATATTTTTTGGCATTCTCCCGACCTTGGCCAATGCGTTCGCTTTTATGGGCGTACCAAGCCCCCGATTTTTCCACCAGGTTTTGTTCCACCGCCATGTCCAACACCTCCCCCTCCAGGGAGATACCCTCGCCATAGTTGATGTCAAATTCCACGCTGCAAAACGGCGGTGCCATTTTGTTTTTGACCACCTTGACTTTGGTGCGGTTGCCGACAACCACGTCGCGATCCTTGATGGAGTTGGTGCGGCGAATATCCAGACGCACCGAGGCGTAGAATTTAAGGGCGTTGCCCCCGGTGGTGGTTTCGGGAGAACCGAACGAAACGCCAATTTTCATGCGGATTTGGTTGATGAAAAGGACGATGGCGCGGGAGCGGGAGATGGAACCGGTCAATTTTCGCAGTGCCTGGGACATGAGACGGGCCTGGAGGCCCATGTGGGAATCCCCCATTTCCCCTTCCAGTTCCGCTTTGGGGGTCAAAGCCGCCACCGAGTCCACCACCACCAAGTCCACCGCTCCGGAACGGATCAGCATATCTACAATTTCCAGGGCCTGTTCGCCGGTATCGGGCTGGGAGATCAGTAATTCATCGACGTTGACACCCAGTTTGCGGGCATAACCCGGATCTAGGGCATGTTCGGCATCGACAAACGCCGCCACGCCACCGGCTTTTTGGATTTCAGCCGCCACATGCAAGGCCAGGGTGGTTTTGCCGGAGGCTTCGGGACCAAAAATTTCGCACACCCGACCACGGGGCAAACCGCCGATACCCAGAGCAATATCCACGCTCAAGGAGCCGGTGGATACCGTGGCCACGTCGGGAACAACCTGGTCGCCCATGCGCATGATGGAGCCTTTGCCGTACTGGCGTTCAATCTGGGCCAGGGCCGCTTCCAGAGCTTTGGTTTTCTGTGGGTCCATGGACATTGTCAGACTCCTTATACCAAGACATTGATTATGAAGCGGCCAAAAACCCCGAACATCGGGCCACTCCAAGCACACATTAACAGATTTCACCCCATTGACAACAGTGGGGTTCCTGCCACCGCTCCCAATTGCCGTTAACTCGCAATCGGGCTATCATACGATAATATCGAGGGAGACTCGTAGCTGGGCACTCCCACCATTACCGCCCAACCTCAAGGGAAATACCATGGATATTGCCGAACTCCTTGCCTTCAGCGTCAAGAACAAAGCCTCCGACCTGCACCTGTCTGCGGGCATGCCGCCCCTGATCCGGGTCGATGGCGACATACGCCGCCTTGATGTCCCCCCCCTGGAGCATGATGAAGTCCATGACATGGTTTATGACATCATGAACGACAAACAGCGTAAGGGGTATGAAGAAACCTTAGAGGTTGACTTTTCCTTTGAGGTACCCAAACTGGCCCGTTTCCGCGTCAACGCCTTCAATCAAAACCGGGGGGCCTCGGCGGTGTTTCGGACCATTCCCTCGGAAATCCTGACTCTGGAACAGTTGGCTTGTCCGGAGATATTCAAGGAGTTTGCCCAGACGCCACGGGGGATTGTTCTGGTCACCGGTCCCACTGGTTCGGGTAAATCCACGACTCTCGCCGCCATTATCGACTACAAAAACAAAAATGAATATGGCCATATTCTGACCATGGAAGATCCCATCGAATTTGTGCATCAATCCCACAAATGTCTGGTCAACCAGCGTGAGATTCATCGCGATACGCACAGCTTTTCCAATGCCCTGCGTTCGGCTTTGCGCGAGGATCCCGACGTGATCATGGTGGGGGAAATGCGCGATCTGGAAACCATTCGTCTCGCCCTGTCGGCGGCGGAAACGGGACATTTGGTTTTTGGCACCCTGCACACCACCTCGGCGGCCAAAACCATCGACCGTATCGTCGATGTGTTTCCGGCGGCGGAAAAGGACATGATCCGCACCATGCTTTCCGAGTCTTTGCGCGCCGTCATTTCCCAAACTCTCCTGAAAAGGAAGAGCGGTGGCCGGGTGGCAGCCCATGAAATTTTGGTCGGAACCCACGCCATCCGCAATCTGATTCGGGAAAACAAGGTAGCCCAGATGTATTCCTCCATCCAGACAGGGCGCAATTTTGGCATGCAAACATTGGAACAATGCTTGCAGGAGCTTCTCGACAAAAAGTTGATCACCAAGGAGGCCGCCAGGGAGAAGGCCAACGTCAAGGACTCCTTCAAGTAGCTCAATACGAACGTTTTGCCGCGCGGGGAAAGCCTCATGAAGAAATTTGATTCATCCATACCTATGGCCTGTCTTGTTCTGGCCGTATGTCTTGGCGGCTGTGTGCTGGAGCCTTTGCACCCACCGCCACCCGCCATTGCCGTCCCGGTCGATCCGGTACCGGTCGGTCCTGCCGTGAGCGAGATGCTTCCCCCGAAAATTGACGCCGAAATTGACCTGATCCGCATGAGCCATGCCGTCACCGACGCCTTGGTTGCGGAATTGAGAAAAAATCATCCTTCGTTCCACCGCCGCAAACCCATACTGGTAGCCAGTTTTGTGGATCGGGTGGTCATGGATTCCAGTTCGGAGTTGGGGCTTTTGATTGCCGATCATGTTTCTTCGCGTTTTACCCAGCAGGGATTTCGGATCATCGAGCCGAAACTTCGGGAAAACTTAGCCATTCGCAAGGACAGGGGGGATTTTATTTTGTCGCGGGATGTTGAAAAGCTGGCCCAGGAGAACAAGGCCTATGCCGTGGTGGTCGGAACCTATACCGAAACCCGGGATTTGCTGGATTTTACTGCCAAGCTTATTCAAATCATCGACCGGCAGGTATTGGCTTCGGTGGACGCAAAAATTCCTCTGGGAACTTCGACCCGTGATTTGTTGTTGAATACGGGTGGTGGTACTCCCATGTCCATCGTGGAACGTTGACGCAAGGGGAGTTTTTTTCATGTTGCGATTCCCTTTGATTTTTCTGGTGGTGAGTCTGGGACTCCTGATGGGGGGCTGTTTGCCCGAGATGGAGTCCTACCCACTGGTTTCCCAGCCCCTGACTGTCTACGAAGCCCCTGACATGAAGGCGACTGTTTATATGGCCGCCGATGCCATGGTCATGGCCATCCGCGAGAAGGTTCACAAGCGGGCGGCCATACTGCCGGCAAGCTTTGTCGATGAAAAAAATATGGATGAAACCACGCCCATGGGCCGGTTGTTGTCGCGGCAGATGTCGGCACGGTTTACCCAGGCTGGTTACAAAATATTGGAAGTCAAATTGCGTGATAATTTGCTGCTGCAAAAGGGCAAGGGGCAATTTCTTTTGTCCGATGAGGTGGCAAAAATACGTGACACCCACGAAGCCCACATGGTTCTGGCGGGAAGCTATTCCGTTGCGAAAAACCGGGTGTTTGTCAACGCCCAGTTGATTCGCATCGGCGATGGCGTCACCCTTGCCGCCGAAGATTTTAGTATGGTTTTGACACCGGATATTCGCAATCTTCTCAAGGTTCCTCAGTTTTAATACATCTAAAAATCCCCAAGGTTTTGTTTTTGAATTTAAACAAAAAGCTTCATGCCTATGGGGGTTTGGGGGCGAAGCCCCCAAGGTTTTTGCCCGAAGGGCATCATGTTCAGCAAAGAGGGGGACGGGACGGAATGGTTACCCTTTTACATGATCTGCAATAGCCGGTATTCTTATGGGGAGGTTGTTTTGGATCTCTCTTGCAAGAAGGTCGTGTGCGCCATTAAACCGACGCCTAGTGCGTCATGAAAGCCATGGCCCAAAATTTCAGGAGATCAAAATTAGGCGGTGCCTTAACCCGATCAATCCCCAGGAGGATCCATGGAGCGCGATCAAGCCATCAAGTTCATGCTGGACGCCCTGACGGCCATGAAAGCCAAAGGCGGGTCCGATCTTTTTATCACAGCTGGTTTTCCCCCTGCCTGCAAGCTTGACGGCATTATGACCCCGCTGACCAAGCAAACGTTGGAAGCCAAAGATTCCAACATGCTGGTACGCGCCATCATGAATGACAAACAGAACAAGGAATTTGACGCCACCCGGGAATGCAATTTTGCTATTGCCCCCACGGGTATTGGTCGCTTCCGTGTCAATGCCTTTGTTCAACAGGGGCATTCGGGCATGGTCCTGCGAACCATCACCACGGAAATTCCCGATTTTGAACAGCTCCGGCTGCCCCCCGTCCTCAAAGATGTCGTCATGGCCAAAACCGGACTGGTCTTGGTCGTAGGCGGCACCGGTTCGGGTAAATCCACGACTCTGGCGGCAATGATCGGTCTGCGCAACAAAGAATCCCGTGGCCACATCATTACCATCGAAGATCCCATCGAATTTGTACATCCCCATGTCAATTGTCTCATCACCCAGCGCGAAGTGGGGGTTGACACCGATTCTTGGCACGTCGCCTTGAAAAACACCCTGCGTCAAGCCCCGAATGTCATTCTTATCGGCGAAATTCGTGATCAGGAAACCATGGAACACGCCATCAATTTTGCCGAAACCGGACATTTGGCCCTTTCCACCCTGCATGCCAACAACGCCAACCAAGCTTTGGACCGGATTATCAACCTGTTTCCATCGGAAAAACGCCAACAATTGCTCATGGATCTGTCGCTGAACATGCGCGCCATCATTTCCCAAAGGCTGTTGCGCAAAAAATCGGGGGGACGGGTTGCCGCCATCGAAATATTGCTCAACTCACCGTTGATTGCCGACCTAGTTTTCAAAGGAGAGGTTTCCAGCATCAAGGAAGTCATGGGCCGGTCCAACGAGTTGGGAATGAAAACTTTTGACCAGGCTTTGTTTGACCTGTTCGAGGCCGACTTGATCAGCTACGAAGACGCCATGCGCTCCGCCGATTCGGCCAACGAGTTGCGTCTGCGCATCAAACTGGAAGGCAAGGCCGCCAAGGAAAAGGGGCCCGATTCGGGTCTTGGAGGGTTGTCTTTGGTGAGCAAGGATGCAAAAGTCTGATTGATCCAGTGCCACGTATGGGGGACCATAACCATGGATATTACGCCCTATCTGCAACTGATGGTGCAAAAAAAAGGTTCCGACCTGTTTTTCACCCCTGGAACCACCGTAAAAATGAAGCTTGATGGTCAATTGGCCTCTGTGGGCAAGGAGGTGCTGACTCCGGAGATCGTGACCGCCGCCGTTCAGGGGATCATGAGTGAGGAACAAAGAAAAATATTTGAGGAAAATCTAGAGGTTGATTTTGCCATCGCCTTGGAGGACAAAGGGCGTTTCCGGGTGAATGCTTTTCGCCAGAAGGGTCATGCCGCCATGGTCCTCAGGTTGATTTCGGCGGAGGTACCCAACATTGATGATCTCAAGGTTCCCGAGATTCTCAAAGAGTTGATTATGAACAAGCGGGGACTGTTGTTGATGGTGGGGGGGACCGGGTCAGGCAAATCCACCACTTTGGCTGCCATGGTCGATCATCGCAACGCCAATGCGGGGGGGCATATTTTGACCATTGAGGATCCGGTGGAATATGTTCATCCCCACAAACGGTCCATTGTCAACCAACGGGAGTTGGGTCCGGATACGCGGTCCTACGCCAACGCGCTGAAAAGCAGCCTCAGGGAGGCTCCTGATGTCATTCTCATTGGTGAGATCCGCACTCGGGAGACCATGGAGGCGGCCCTGGAGCTTGCGGGCACGGGACATCTGGCCATTTCCACCCTGCACGCCAACAATGCCTATCAGGCCTTGACGCGTATTGTCAATATGTTTCCCCAGAGTCATCACAAACAATTGTTCATGGATTTGTCGTTGTATTTGCGGGCGATTTTGTCGCAACGGTTGGTACGCAGCAAAGACGGTAAACGTCGCGCCGCTGTCGAGGTTATGGTCAATACGTCTTTGATTGCCGAAAACATTCTCAAAGGGGACATTGAAGCGGTCAAAGAGGCTTTGGCATCGGGAACGGAGAAGGGGATGCAATCCTTCGAGGCGGCATTGTTGCAACTGTACAAGGAGGATGTTGTTTCTTTGGAGGAAGCCATGGCCAACGCCGATTCCAAGGCCAATTTTGAGGCCAAGCTGCATTTTGGCTGATGTCCGGGTTTTCCCTTTCTTCCAATCCCATGTATCGGAAAATGGATATTTTTTGACAATGTTTTTCAGCACCAACAAGGGAACGATGACCGTTGAGGAATTTCTCGCCGCTCCAACGGCTCCCATCGTGATTGACGTTCGTGGAAGCCTGGATACCGATCCGGCTATTCCAGGTTCTATCAATGCCTACATTCTGGATATTGAGGAACGGACTGAGGCGTTCGAGAAAAAGTTTGCCGCACAAATGGCCCATCGGTCCATGTTGCTCTATTGCAGTAAAGGCGAGAGCAGCCATTTTGTTCTGAAAAATTTTTCAGGCAAGTTTCGTGTGCAAAGTCTGAAGGGAGGAATGGTTTCCTATCTTACGACGATTTCCCATCTGCTTCATGAGCATCCCTACCAGGATCCGAAAAAAAAGGGGGATAACATGGTCAAAATATTGGCCGCCCTGACCAGTAGTCGGACCGATTCGGCCACTTTTAAAAAAATTATCGACCGCTTGCTGCGGCACTCGCCCAACCCAAAAATCAGGGCTTTGGTTCGCTGATCCGTGTCTTTGAGATGTACCGGAAAAACAAAGTTTGGCAAAAATTGTTGCGGGGGTCCGGGGGGGATCATCCCCCCTTACAAGTGTAGGTTTTTTCATATTTCATTGATTTCATTGATAATTGGCCAATCTTCAGGAACTCCGCA
>JACSDG010000126.1 GCA_015660855.1 Magnetococcales bacterium | reverse complement strand
AACCCTGGGGCTGCGCCCCTAGACCCCCCTTGGGGGGCAGGAAAGTCAAAATCAAAGTCAAAAGAAAAACCTTGGAGGCTCCGCCTCCAAACCTCCGCCGGGGGGAGAACCTCCCCCCAGACCCCTTTTTTCTTTCAATAATTTTCCAAGGGGGGGGGGAGATTATTGAATGTCAACACGCCCTAAAAGGTGGCACCCGATTTTCTCCACCATTTCCTGGCCGGCTTCAGCCCCATGAGCCATGCCGTGGCGCACATATAAAGCCACAAACCGATCCACCAGGGTTCGGTCTTTTGGAAGAAACTTCGCCCCAACCCCTGATGCACCTTGACTACCAAAGTCCCGGTTCTATTGGGGGGAATGCGACCCAATTCCCGGCCCAACGAGTCAAAAACAGCGGAAATCCCGGTGTTGGCAACGCGAATCATGGGAAGGCGGTTTTCTACCGCCCGAAATCTGGCCATGGCCAAATGCTGCGGCTTGGCGGATTCTCCAAACCAGGCATCGTTCGTCACATTAACCAGCCAGCGCGCTGAAGCCCGTGCCAAATCGCGCACTTCATGAGGAAAGATGGTCTCATAACACACCAGCGCACCGATGGCACCATGTTCCCACGGCAAGGGTATCGGACCGGGGCCGTGCGAAAAATCTTCTGTCCCAACCGTCATCTTTTTTATGAATCCAGGCATAATGTTTCGGAAAGGAATATATTCCCCGAACGGAACAAGATGGTATTTATTATAACGCCGCGTCAAACTGCCCGACTCATCCAAAAGAATCATGCTGTTGTAGAACAACCATTGACCGTCCTTTCCCCTGTCGGCCATGGGGGCACCTGTCAGTATGGGGGCACCCACCCTCTGCGTGGCTGCGACAATGCGCTTTTGACTCTCCGGCGACGCCTGAAGAAAATAGGCAATAGCCGTCTCTGGCCAGATCACAAGATCTACCAGTTCATTAATCTCCCCGGTCAATTTTAAATATTTGGAAAATCCCTCTTCTCGATATTTTGGATCCCATTTTCTGACCTGCTCGACGTTTCCCTGGATCAGAGCTACTTTCAAAGGATGTGTCCAAACATCCTGTTCTTGCAGGGCGGAAAGCTCATTGCTGCGCCACAAGCCGTACCCTGTTGTCAAAAGCAGGGATGCCAGAATCAGCGTAACCCCCCAGATCAATGTTTTGAAATTAAATTTTTCGATAAAAATCCATGTCATGATTGCGGCAGGAAACACCATGAACCAGGATAACAGGAGGACACCCCCCAAATCGGCTACTTGCATGATGCGTTCCTGGTTATTCCAGCCATATCCAACCAGGTTCCACGGAAAACCGGAAAAAAGATGGCTGCGCAACCATTCACAGACGACCCAGAGTGAGGGGGCCGCCAATGGTAAAAGTCCAGGTCTTGGGGCCAGCAGGGTTAACAAACCGCCAAAAACAGCGACATACAACGCCATCACTGCCGCAAGCAGGGCCAGAACCAGTAGGGCCACTCCCATGGGCAGATTACCATGCTGGTGCAGGCTGGTTAAAAGCCAGGAAAAACCGAGGAAATGGTGGCCCAGTCCAAATAAAAATCCCAATCTGGCTCCGCGCTTCCGGGAAACCCGGTGGATGGCAAGAATCAAAACCGCCAGGGCCAGCATCATGGTCATTTGTTCATGGTGCGGCGGCAGACCCCGAACGGAAATCATGCCAGCAAAAAAAACCAGAAGTTCCCAATGCCAGTTTTTCATCAACGTGGCGAAGGGATGGCCGATAGATAAAATCATCCATTTATTCATAGGGATTATGGATTCCCATGCGGGAAAGGATAGCAATTTCCATGGTTTCCTGGTGCAAGGCCGCATCCATCGACTTTTCGTGATCATACCCTTTCAGGTGCAGCAGACCGTGAACCACAAGATGCACCAGATGATCTTCAAAACGTTTACCTTGATCCCTGGCTTCCTCCAGAAGCGTTTCACGGGCAATCACCAAGTCACCCAGCAACAAGGGTTCCCCAGGGGGATGAAAATCGTCAGCGTCATTCATCATGGCAAAGGAAAGGATGTTTGTTGGCTTGTCGATACCACGATAACGGCGATTGAGTTCCTGAATTTCGGCGTTGTCTGTCAATCGGACAGCCACCTCATGCTTCTCTACGCCACCCAGATGTTCCAGGGCAACCCTGACACAATGGCGGATCACCCTGTCAACTTTTGGCCACTGCGGCTGAACCCGTTCTACCCGGACTACCACCTTCACGGCGCACCCCTTCCCTGCGTTGTTTGGTTCCATTGGGATACTCGATACGGTGATGGTAGAAACCCAGGGTAAGGACGCGGATGAATGCCTCCTCGATCAAAGCAATTTCCTTGAGACTCAGCCCACACGAATCCAGCTGGTCATCGTCGATTTTACTGGCTATGAGTCGTTTGACCAGGGCTTGGATCTGGGATGATGAAGGGGTTCGCAATGTCCTTGCCGCCGCTTCCACCGAATCGGCAAGCATGAGGATACCCGCCTCTTTGGACTGAGGTTTGGGACCGGGATAGCGGAATTCCTCGGTGGCGACATGTTCTCCCTTTTTCGCAGCTTGATTGATAGCCTTGTTATAGAAAAATTGCAGTAGGGATGTGCCATGGTGCGACAGAATGGCTTCGACGATGGGGCCTCCTAGATTATGGTCCTTGGCCAACTCCTGACCATCCTTGACGTGGGCCATGATGACCTTGGCCGACATGGATGGTAACAGGTTGTCGTGCTTGTTTTCTCCCGATTGATTTTCAACGAAGTAGCTGGATTTGGTCATTTTGCCAATGTCATGGTAGAGTGCCATGACTCGGGCCATCAGCGGATTGGCGTTGATGTTTTCCGCCGCCGCCTCGGCCAGATTGCCCATCATTACGGAATGATGATAGGTTCCGGGGCTGCGCAGGGACAACTCCTTGAGCACGGGATGGTCGCCGGAGGCCAGTTCCAGCAAACGTGAATCGGTCGTCACATTGAACACCGACTCCAGCAGGGGGATGAGGGCCAACCCCCACAGCCCCATCAACAAACCGCTGGTCATCGCCATGAACATGCCGAAAATCCAGTCAAGATCGGGTTTGTTACCGCTCAAAAGTTCGACCACCGGCATGGTCACCATTTGCGCCATCCCAACCCATACCCCGGCCATGAGCACATCGAAGCGACGACGGCAGGTACGCAGCTTCGCCCCTCCCACCAAAGAACCCACCATGTAATAACTGAAAAGTGGCAATCCGCCGTTGGCCGACAAGGATTCGAGAAAGGAAAGGATGATGCCCAGGATCATGGCTCCCCCTGGAATGCCTGCCCGTGCGCCAATTGTCAGAGAAGAAAGGGCCGAAGCCAAAGCGACATGGGGTAGATAAACCACCATGTGGGTGGACAAACCAAAGATCTCGGAGATCCCTTGCCCCATGGTCAGGGTTATCGCGCTGATTAGCGAGGTCACAAAAAGTATGGAGGCCAGCATGTAAACGGTTTGTATATCTCTGGGAAAAGCGGTGGAGGTGATCAGGAGAAACCACCGCCCCAGGTAAAGCATGATGGCAAGGATCACCGCCAAGCCAACAAACTTCATGACCTTGGCCCCGGTCCACTGACTCCGGTTGAGTGCTTCAATCTTGAGACGGGTGGCTTCACTCACCACCTCCCCCTCCCGAATGATCATCTGCCCTCTTTTGGCCTGGAAAAACACGCTGTCGATACTGTCGAAGGCCTGCTGTCGTTTCAATCGGGTTTCCGCCAAGTTTAGCACCAGGTTGGGCCGGATCAATGCCCGGGTTTCCCGCAACAACCATTCCTGAATTTCCCGTGGATAGGAGCCTAAATGTTTGCGAACCGTTTCTCCGAGCAACCAGCGCATACCATTCAGGTCGATGGGTTTATCCCATTCCTTGCCTTTGCGTTCCTTGCCATCGACTATGGAATAGATGACCGAAGGGGCATCTCGCAAATCCTTGAGGGTTTCCGGGCCACTGACGACGGTTTGATTGCGCAGATCTCCCAGCCATTCGGAAACCTTTTGGATAAGTCCGGGGGTGGATTCCACATTGAGCAGCGTTTGTACCAACCTTGGGGATGCTTCCTCCTCCAACCTTTGGGAAAAATCATCGGTCAAGGCTGTGAGATTGGGTTGACTACCCTTTTGTTGACGAACGGAATCCAGCCATTCCAGGGCATCGACAATCTGGCGGATCACCGGATCCATCATGCCACCATCCCAATCGTAGATGGTCGGGACCGCGTGGGCGGCATCCTGGCGCAGTTTCAGGGTGGTTTCCCTGTCCTCGATCAGGATGTCCCGATCCGCTTTGACATTCTTTTGGGCAACTTCACCAACTTCCGGCAAATATTGGGGTTTCATGACCACCGGTGAATTGATGACTGTCAACGCCAGGACATAAACGGTGAACAGAAATCCATAAAGCAGCCTTTTGAGCAGGACCAGATTTTTGCTGATGAACGGACGCTTGAGGAACGCCTTGATGATTGTTTTTTCCATGAAACCGGCCATGATTCATACCGATCCTCTGTTTTTCCATTGATGCAACCCTGCTTGATCGTAGGCCTGTACGATGCTTCGCACCAGAGGATGGCGAACGACATCCCGATCAGAAAAATGGACCCACTCGATACCTTTGACGTTTTTCAAAATGTCCATGGCATCGATCAACCCCGATCGGGTTCCCCTGGGCAGATCCACCTGGGTAATATCGCCGCAGACCACGGTACGCGACCCCGTTCCCAACCGGGTCAGAAACATTTTCATCTGTTCCGGGGTCACATTTTGCGCCTCATCCAGGATGATAAACGCTTCATTCAGGGTGCGACCGCGCATGTAGGCCAGTGGAGCCACTTCCAGGGTGTGCCGGCTTAACATTTTTTCGATTCTGTCACCGCCCAGCATATCTTCCAGGGCATCGAAGAGTGGTCGCAGGTAGGGATCGATTTTGGCCTGGAGATCGCCTGGCAGAAACCCCAGTTTTTCACCGGCTTCCACTGCGGGCCTGGTCAAAATAATCCTGGAAATCCATCCCTCCTGATACCCGGCAACGGCATTGGCGACCGCCAGATAGGTTTTTCCCGTTCCTGCCGGTCCAATGGCAAAGGTTAACTGCGAACGGTTCAATGTTTGAATGTAATCGGCCTGTCCGGAGGTGCGTGGTTGAATCGTTTTTTTGGGCGTTTTGATGATGTTGCCTGGAGAAAACATCTCTTCAAGGCCATTTTTTTCCTGTAATGCCCGAATTCCCGCCTCAACTCTCTGCTGGTCCATGTGTTGGCCTCTTTTCAGCGCATCGTAGAGGGTTTCCAAAAGTATTTTGACCTTTGTTCCCTGTTGCCCGGTTGCCGTGATGATCACGCTGTTTCCCAGCGGGTGAAGGACCACATCCAATTGATCTTCCATCAATTTCAGATGGATATCCAGTTCTCCGTACAGGGCGGCGGCAAGGCGATTGTCGGGAAATTCCACAATCTGGGTACGCAGGCTCTGGCCATCGTCCATGTCAGTCAACTCTGTTTCTTGTTCATTGTTACGGTTGATCATCGCTGTGACTTTAAGTAAAGATTTGCATCACAGACGCCCTTTGAGAGAATTGGGTAGACCTTCGATGATTTCCACCTCGACCCATTGGCCGATTCGTTCATCTGTTGCCGGAAAGTTGACCCACCGGTTACCCCTGGTCCGGCCACTCATCAGACCCTGCCCCATCCGGGACCGTTTTTCCACCAGGATTTCTTCACGTTTACCCACCTGTTGCCGGTTATTTTCAAGTTGCACCTGGTTTAACTTTTCCTGGAGCCGTGCCAGACGTTGGCGACCCATTTCCAGCGGAATTTGCGGCTCCATGGTGGCCGCCCTGGTCCCCGGTCTGGGGGAGAATACAAACGAATAGGCATGGTCAAAGCGAATTTCTTCAATCAGGGCCATGGTTTGGTTAAAATCGTCTTCGGTCTCGCCAGGAAACCCGACAATAAAATCCGAGGCCAAGGTCATATCGGGATGGGCACGGCGCAATTTATTGGCCCACGTTCGATAATGATCAACGTTGTGTCCCCGTTCCATGGCTTGCAGGATGGCATCGGAGCCGGATTGAATGGGGAGATGTACACAGGGACACAGTTGGGGAATTTCGGAAAAAATGTCAACCAAGTCATCGGTCATGTCGGCAGGGTGGGAAGTGACAAAGCGAATTCTTTTGCAGGAATCCAACAGGGCCACACGTCGGATCAGGAGGGCAAGATCGTTGGCCGTTCCGGACTCATCCAGGGCACCGTAGCTGGTGACGTTTTGTCCGAGGAGTTGAATTTCCACCGCCCCATTGGCCAGACAGACGGCAATTTCTTCAAGGACATCAGCGACTGGGCGACTCCACTCCTGGCCACGGGTGTGGGGGACGACACAATAGGAACAAAAACGGTTGCACCCTTCCTGAATGGTGACCGAGGCGACAGGGCCCGATTGTCCGGTCTGGGGAAGGTGGTCGAATTTATCCGTGGCCGTGGCATTGGCGGCGAATATTTTGTCATGTCCGCCTGCCAGTTGGTCCAACATCATGGGCAATTCATGGTAGTTTTGCGGTCCAAACACCAGATCGACGTAAGGGGCACGACGGAAGATTTCTTCTCCTTCGGCCTGGCCGACGCACCCCCCGACGGCAAAAACCACCCGGCCACCATCCGCACGCCGACGCACCAGTTTACGCACCCGACCCAGTTCGGAAAATAATTTTTCCTCTGCCTTTTCGCGAATGTGACAGGTATTGAAAATCACAAGATCGGCCATTTCCGGGGTTGAAACCTGGGTTAGGCCATGACTTTTTTGCAGAAGGGCCAGGATGCGTCCGGCGTCATAAAGATTCATCTGACAGCCAAAATTTTTGATGAAAAGGTTTTTCAAGCCTTGTCCGATCGGTTGAAAGGTTGAAATTTGGCCTGGAGTGCCGTCAAAACACCGGGAGGGACGAAAGGTGAGACATTCCCTCCCATTTTGGCAATTTCCTTGACGAGTCCCGAGGATATGTAGGTCGTGGATTCGCTGGCCATGAGAAACACCGTTTCCACGTCGGGGTTGAGTTTACGATTCATGGCTGCCATCTGAAATTCGTACTCAAAATCGGAGACGGCCCGTAATCCTCGCAGGATGGTGCAGGCCCCGATGCTTTTGACAAAATGGATAAGAAGCCCTTCCATCCGGCATTTTGTGACCCGAGGCAAATCTCTGGTCGCCTCCTCAAGGAACGTCATTCTTTCGGAAACAGAGAAAAGAGTCGTCTTGGAGGTATTGTCGGCAATGGCCACGACGACCTCGTCGAACAAAAGGTTGCCCCTGGCGATGACATCCAAATGGCCCAAGGTTACGGGATCGAAGGTTCCTGGATAGACGGCAATTTTTTTCATTCTGTTTACTTTTCCCTACCGATTTTTTTAAAAATGGAGATACGGGTATCACCGTAGCGTCGGTATTGCAATGGCTCCCATGATGAGAAACCCTCGAATTGCATACCCGCCTCGTGTTCGGCAACGGCGAGTGTGCCAGAAACGGCAAAGTTTGAATTTCCAATGGCTGTCAATGTTTCCGGGATAAGATTCTGGCCATAGGGGGGATCCATGAAAACGATGGCCAACGGTATGTCCGGGGTGATTGAATCACGATGGAAAAGTTTTTCGATAGCTGTCAAGGTCGAAGGATGGGGCACCGAACCTTTGATTACGGTTGCGTGGTGGGCAAGTTGCAACCTGTTAACGTTTTGTTGGATCATTTTGAAAGCTGTCGGATTGGAATCGACGAAGGCGACAAATTTGGCACCCCGGCTTATCGCCTCCAGCCCCAGCAATCCGCTTCCGGCGAAAAGATCCACGACCCACGCCCCCGGAAGACGGGATCCAAGGATATTGAAAACCGCTTCCCGAACACGCCCCGCCGTTGGCCGAACATCGCCATTGGCCGGAACATGGACAATCTGTCCGCGGTGGGTGCCTCCGGTGATCCGAACCATTTTACGTGAACCGTGGTAATCGCAACTTTAAAAGGCTTCCGTGAGTTGTTGATTGAGGCGGTCGATAAAATCGACAAGATGTTTAATAATAGCGTCTCGACCCGCTTCCAGATCCGTGGAACTGCCACTTCCCTGCTGTATCAATGCTTCCAGCTCCGAATCCACCTCCAATTCCGGGGCTTCTCCCAGCATGGATTCCACCTTGGCCACCATGTCTTCGACTCTGAGGCTTAGTTGATCGATCACCGCATCTTTCAAGCGTATGCGCAGGGGGATTTCCAGGGTTGGCAATATACCGGCATCCAGGCGCATAAGAATTGCTGTTTTTTTCTGTTTTTTAAAAATAGCATCAAGGATATTTCTTTTAAGTTGCAGCTTCGTTGGTCGTGTTGCAGTCATGGAAGGTGGGTGAACAATAACATTGGTGATGCGTTTGCGTCCGGTAAGGAACGCCACTTCGCCAAAAAAATCACCGGGTTCCATCTGTGCCATGGGGATGCCTGCCCCTTCCTTGACAACACTGGCGAAACCATGGAGAAGAACAAACAATGACCGATCTGATCCGCCTTCCTGGATGAGGAATTCTCCGGTGTCATAACCTGCGATGTGGAGGTGTTCCTTTGAGAAGTCTTTGATTTCGTTAGGTTCAAGGAAGGAAAACAGGGTTAGGGATTGAACGATTTGCTGAATTTGGTCTGTGGTCAGGTGGTTGTATAGGATCACAGGTGCCCTCCCGATACCCTTCGGTAACATTCCTTGGAGAAAAGACTTCGCTATAAGAACAGGTTTTCGGCCACGATAGCACGTCTGGTGAAGAAAATCGATGCAACAACCAAATTTGCTGCAATTTTTTTGCAATTCTTTCGCAATTCTTTCGCAATTTTCCTGCCAGATTCCATGCCTGAACTGTTTTGGAGATGGGTTTTAATATTGGATGGAAACGTGTTACCATGGCTTGGTTTTGTGGTATCGAAAGAACAAAACTTGGCAGGATTTATACATTTCATCTGGAGATAAAATATGCTGATTGATCTTGGTCCCATGTCCCCCAACCAAGTTTATCACACGGTGACACAGACTCTCATCCCCCGTCCCATCGCTTGGGTGTTGACTGAAAACCAATCAAAATCCTTCAATATCGCTCCTTTTTCCTATTTCAACGCCATTGCCAGTGATCCTCCGTTGCTCATGTTATCCATCGGTTGGAAGAGAGATGGTTCCCCCAAGGATACCCGACGCAACATTCTTGAGAGAAAGCATTTTGTCGTGCATATCGCTTCCATGGATTCCTTGGAGTCGCTCAACAACTCCTCCGCCGAACTTCCCGATGAGGTTTCGGAAGTTGAAAAAGAAAAGCTGGTCCTGGCGGAGTTTCCCGGTTTTTCTCTGCCTCGAATTGCGGGATGCAAGATAGCTTTTGCCTGTTCGTTTCATGAAGTTCATGAAATTGGCCAAACGCGTCAGGCTTTGATACTGGGCGAGATTCGGACCATTTTTGTTGACGACTCTGCGGTGGTTTACGATGCCAAGGGGCGTATGCGGGTGGATGCGACGGCGGTTGGCCCTGTCTCCCGATTGGGGCCGGGGGAGTATGCCGAATTTGGAAAGATTGTCCGGCTTCCCATTCCTGCGGCATGATCGGAAAAACGAAAAAAAAGAACCTTGGGGGATGGCTTCAATTACAAAAAACCTTCCATCGTCGCACAACGACAGGCTGGACACGCCCTTTGACATGGATGGATTCCGCCGGGCCAAAATCCATTCCCGCCAAAGTCGCATCGGTCACCAGCTCATCGGCTTTGGCTGCGCCGCAAAGACGCGAAGCCACGTTGACCGCATCACCGATCACGGTAAAATCACGACGATCCTCGGGACCAATGGCACCGGAAATCACCTGCCCGCGAAAAACGCCAATGCCCAGGGTGCGCGGATAATTTTGTTTTTTCACGGCATGTAAAATTTCCCGGGCGGCGACGATGGCCTGATGATGGCCATCCTGGGCATCAAAACGCGCCAGAATGGCATCACCAATCATTTTATCAACATCGCCTCCATGCCGCTGAATAAGGGCAACCTGGAGTGTCATGATCTGGTTGAGAAAATCCACCACGGCCTCGGGTGAATTTTTTTCTGAAAAACCGGAAAAATCGCGAATATCGGAAAAGAACAACGTGGTTGTCATGTTGCGCGAAGGGATTTTGCCACCGAAACCCGCCATTTTGGCCGCTCTGGCTGCGGTTGATGAGACGAAAGATTCAACCTTTCGGCGTAATTCGTTGGCTTCGCGGGTGCGCGCATCAATGTGTGTTTGGGCCTGATTGACCAGTTTATTGAGGGCCAACACCATGGCAAACAACAAAATCCCAGGTATAATAAGCGTCAGGACAACCGCTTCGGCAAGAATGTCATCGAGATAGCCGACAGGCTCGTACAATTCAAAAACAGCCCGCAAAGTACCCGCTTCATCAAAAACCGGCACATAAAGTTCATACACATGGGATCCGTCATCGCCTGTCTTTCTGACCAGGCTCGGGGTGGCCGTCCTGAGAACCTCACTCAAGGCGGGACCATCTTCAACCATGCCAATCTCATGCCTGTAGGTGGCAAACCTGACGCGACGGTCCAGGCCGTAGACTTTGATTTCGAGAAGGTCCATTTCG
This sequence comes from Magnetococcales bacterium, assembly GCA_015660855.1. Lineage (GTDB taxonomy): Bacteria > Pseudomonadota > Magnetococcia > Magnetococcales > UBA8363 > UBA8363. The sequence goes on along the minus strand of JACSDG010000126.1, from coordinate 3,481 downwards.
CCGACTTCCGTGGCAAAAGCCTCAATCAGGGAAACGGCATCGGGCGATGTTTCCACCTTGTGGGTGGATTGTTCCTGCATCAAACTTTCCCAGGCCAAAGGTGCGTGCATGGCCACACTTTTGGCGATGGTCTGCGCCCGACGTTGCGCCATTTCCAGATAAATGGACTCAACGATTTCCAGAGACACAAACCCGATCAGGGCGAGAAAAATAACGCAAAATCCCAGTACGGCGGGGATAAACCAACGCCGGAATAATGTTTTCAACGGAAACGGTTTGTCAAAGAAGTCATTCGCACTTTTTTCTTCAGAAATCATAGCCATATCTTATCATCGTGGATGCAAACGGCAGGTGGACGGAACAATGGTCAAGGGTAGGTGGACAGGAAGCTGGCTCCGGCCTTGGGTTCGTAGTATTTCGCCAACCAGATGATTACGGGAAATTGGCGAGATTGCCCCGCTTCTTCGAGAGTGAGACGCACCTCAATGGTCATTTCAAACTGATCCGCACGCCCGGATGCGTCTTCAAGGACACGTTTGCGTTGGGTGGGTTCCAGTTGTATGTGCAAGGTTCGGTCGGGAGCGGTTGCGGTATGGGAAGGGATGACCATGAGAGAACGCAGACGATCCTTGATTTTTTGTGCCAGGACAGGATTCTGTTCCGTTCCAGGCCCTTCCATGCGGATTGTTGCATTGGCCCACTGTCGTCCCAACTGTTGGGGATCTCCGGCAAAACGATAACCACAAGCCGCCATGAAAAGGGTAAGCAGGGCAAGGAGAACGGGAAAAAAATTGTGGTTCATAATGGGGACCGTATCATAAAATCAAACATGCCGATGAACAGACTACCATTTGGCCATAAAATCAACCGAACAGCCAGGAACAATGCACCCACCGCCCCATTTACAAACCGGAAATAATCTTGCAGGGAGGGGGGAAACACTTGGACGACAGCACGCATAGTCGCCGTATAAAGCCAAATGAAAGGTCTTGCCGTAATACAAATATCGGGTATCATGGGGGTGTATTTTCATCGATATGGTTTTCAATTGATAGGGTCTCCCTTGACGGGCTTGCATGGCGTTCCCTGTTTCCCACCAAACTCCGCATGTTTCCGGAGAGTCTGCGGATGATATTGAGGATCCGTCCCAGCGTCATGTGTTGTGGCGTGTGTGGCGCGTTCTTCGACGGCGTTTCTGGCAAGTCGGCGTATTCGTCATTCTGCTGCTTCCCCCCTTGTGGTTGCATCTGCTGTCACAACCCCATTTGTACATGGCTGTCGGCTCTTTGCTGATCGAGCATGACCAAGCACCATCCGGTGGTCTCCTTGCAGGGACTTTGGGGCTTGATCCGCCGGCAGGAGAAGACTTTGCCACCCAGCTCCATCTTTTGCAGGGGACGGTATTGATCGAGAGGGTCATCGAAAAAGAAAATTTGTTACATTCCAGGTTGGTCGACGAGTTGGTCCCGTTGTCGGAACCGCAACAGCCATGGTTATCCAGAATAATGGCCATTCTGGGAATTCCAAAAGCAATGATTCCCACGGACACCGATGTTTCCGGTGAACGGGAAGCGATATTAGCCAGGCTGGTTGGGCATATGCGTTCCCATTTACGGGTTCGGCCAGTCAAGAATAGCCACATGGTTGAGATCGATTACACTTCCCAGGATCCGGTATTGTCTGCCAGGGTGGTTAATGCCCTAGTCAAAAATCATATCGAATGGCAGATGGAAACCAGAACCGCTATCATGAAACGGGTGACCAAGCTGTTGGTTCAACGGTTGGATGGTTTGACGGATAATCTGGAGCAGGCGGAAAATGCCCTTGAGGCTTTTCGCAAGCGTTCGGCCTTGCTCACCTCCGAAGAAAAATCAAGCATCGAATGGCAACAGCTCCAGGCGGTCAATGATGAATATTCCATGACCCTGGCCAAGACGATGGAACTCCAGATTCGGATTCAAAAATTGGAAGATTGGATCAAGTCGCGCAGCAGCCGGAGGCCGGGTTTGCAGGGGGCGGATCTGGAGATTGAGTCCAGCGTGGTTCTTAACGATGGGTACGCTGATGCGATAAAAAAGGAGAAATTGATTTCCCGCCTTACGGAACGAAAGGGAGAGACCTCTCCAATAGTGATGCGTCTGCGCAAGGATTTGGCCAAGATAACGGCCAATATTCATGCCGAAGAAAACCGCATCTTGGCTACAGAACGCCAGGATCTGGAAGCAACTCAGGGCCGTTTGGCTAAGATTGAAAAACGTTTGGTTCAGGAGCAGAAAAAGTTTAAAGATTTCCAAACCAAGGCGGTCCAACTCAGAAAACTGGAACGTGAGGCGGAGTCCAATCGGGAACTGCGTGATATTTTCCTGAAACGGTTCAAGGAAACTAATATTTTGGGGGATTTGGACATTCCCGTAATTCAACTGGTCAACACTGCGGAACCTCCCGGTCAGGCGTATTCGCCAAGGTTTGGCAAGGCGACCTTGTGGACGGTCATTCTGGGCTTTTTGGTGGGTGGGTTGGTGGTAATCCTTATTGAGGTGTTTGATCCGACTCTAAAAACTCCTTACGAAACCGAAAGGGCGATGGATTTGCCGTTTATGGGCTGGATCCCTTTGCTCTCAGGCAACAACCGCAAACGTATATTGGAGTTGATGCGGTCTTGTTCTCCTGGGACCGCCTATGGAGAGGCCCTTCAGGGCATCAGGACAAGTTTAATGATGATTCACGTTCACGAACCGGTGAAGGCAATCATGATTGTTTCCTGTGGTGTGGGGGATGGACGTACGGAATTGGTTCGAGGATTGGGGAAGGTGTGCGCTTTGGATGGGGAGCGTGTGTTGGTGCTTGATGCCGATTTTCGCAAACTTGCAAAACAGGTTGATGCGGGGGATTCTGGTGATGGGGGGTTGTTTGGGATTATTCAGCGATTGGATGCTATTGGTGAGGGGGCGAATTTACAGATGGAAGGTGATAAGCCTTCGGTTGGTTTGCGTGAAATTATCATGGAACGGATAGAAAAAACGCCGGAGGGTTATTATTTGCTGGCACCGGGTTTGTCTGGTGCTCATCCGACCAAAATTTTATCGTCACCGCACTGGCCCCAGATCATGCGTGTATTGCGTGGGGAGTTTGACCGCATACTGGTTGACACACCTCCGGTGTTAAAATTTACCGATGCCTTGTTGCTTGGGGTTCATATGGAGGTGGTCATTTTGCTGGTAAAATCGGCGGTAACGCACAAGGAGCATTTATTGACGGCACGAAAACGCATATTTTTGTCCCGGACGCCTCTTGCCGGGGTTATCCTGACGCAGTTGGACATGAAAAAACACAGAGCCGAATTGCGGGAGTACGGATACAGCTGAAAGACTTGAAAGTATCAGAAAAATAAAGTTTGGCAAAAATTTTTGCGGGGGTCCGGGGGGTGTGTCCGAGAGGTTCCAATATTCAAATTGACTGAAAGGTGTCAATCCGGGGAATT
>JACSDG010000125.1 GCA_015660855.1 Magnetococcales bacterium | reverse complement strand
CGTGCCTGACTGGGTCAATGAAAAAGTTGCAAAGGCCGAATTGTCCTCTCTGGAAGAGTGGGGTCTGCGGTTTGTGGATGCCCAGTCACTGGAAGATGTTTTTTCGAGCAGGGTGTGACGCTGTCTATAGGGGAAAAGGTTGCAAAATTTTTCAGCGACGTGGTTGCGGATTTATTAAATCTGAAAAGCAGCACCGCCAGGAAATGGAAGAACAGGGATTCTGTTGCTGACAAGTCCCATCGCCCGAAACAAATCCAGACGGATCTGACGGAAGCCCAGGAAAGCATCATTGTACTTGTCCGCACCTTGGTCAAGGAATGGCAGCAAGAACTCCGTCTCAGCTTCGCGGGTCATGTTCTCCCGCCGCCCTCCATCTCGATCTTCACCAATCGGCGAACGCACTCCGCCTTCCTTGATGAATCGCGTCCGCAATCGGCACGTCCAGGACATTTTTTTTGCCTGTGAGTCTATCGACTTCGGTCACTATGTCGGGGATGATGGGCAAAAGTTGAGTGGATACCTGGTCGTCCAGGAATTCATCCGTGCAGTCCACAGCATTGGGTCAAGTGGACGCATCATTCTTTCAGGTAGAGTTTACACTATGATTAAAATGAGGCATCATGGACGACGTTATGACGGTATCAACATAACGATCCACCTGGATCTATATCTGGAACCATCGACGTGACCGACCTGAGTGATGTATTTTTTTTGGCGATAAGCTTGGTCTTGTCAGGAAACAATGATCTGCTGGAAATCGTCGCCCTGTCTCTCAGGGTCAGCTTGACCGCCGTTGGTTGCGCCGTTCTCGTTGGCATGCCTTTGGGGGCGGCGGTCGGTCTGGGGCGGTTTCCGGGAAAAAATATCATTGTCCTGTTTTTTAACGCCATGATGGGCATTCCCCCTGTCGTCGTTGGACTTTTTGTCTATATGATGGTCTCAAAATCCGGTCCCCTGGGTTGGCTTGATATTCTCTATACCCCCACCGCCATGATCACGGCGCAATTTATTTTGATCACCCCCATTATAGCTTCTCTGACCCGGCAGGTCATCGAAGATTTGCACCAGCACCATGCACAACAGTTTCGCTCTCTGTGCGTTCCTCGCCATGTGGCCATACTGGAGTTGCTACGCGAAGGGCGAACGTCTCTTTTGACAACCGCCATGGCGGGGTTGGGACGGGCCATGGCCGAAGTTGGGGCAGTCATCATTGTCGGAGGCAATATCAATCATCTGACCAGAGTAATGACGACCGCCATCGCCTTGGAAACTTCCAAAGGAGATTTGGCCCTGGCCCTGGCTTTGGGAATCGTTCTTTTAGCAATGTCTCTGATCATCAATTCCGCCGTCATGGGATTGCGTAACCGTGCCCCGTCCGTCATTGGGACTGTCTCTTGAAAATTTTCGTCTCGGAGTCACTATGAACCGCACAACCACCAACTTTCATTCTGTGGCATTTTAAATATTTCCCCATGTTACCGGCGGTTATGAAGGATGTCTGTCTGGATGTGGAGGGGAAACGCCTGATCGACCGCGTGTCGCTGACCTTGTTTCCTGAAACCATCTCCTTGTTTATGGGGCCTAGTGGTGCCGGAAAAAGCTTGTTGTTGCGGTTGTTGCACGGTTTGCTGTCTCCATCCCGTGGAAGCATCACCTGGGCAGGTCGTGTCTTGGATGATCGTATGCGAAAGCGGCAAGCCATGGTGTTTCAAAATCCCGTCATGCTCAATCGTTCGGTTTTGGCCAACCTGACCTTCGTTCTGCGCCTGGTGGACAACAACCATCCCCATGTGGCCATGGAACTGCTTGAGCGCGTCGCGTTGCGACAGCATGCCCGGCAACCCGCAATGGAATTATCAGGCGGTGAACGCCAGCGTTTGGCCATTGCCAAGGCCCTGGCGGTCCAACCAGAGGTTTTGTTTTTGGACGAGGCCATGAGCCATCTGGATCCCCCCTCTGTAACTCTGATCGAAGAGTTGATATTGCAACAGCAGCGTCAGGGGATCAAGGTGATCATGGTCTCCCACGACCTGGGACAGATTCAGCGATTGGCCGATGAAATATTTTTTGTCCATCAGGGGCAATTGGTCGAGCATGCCGTGGCCCAGACCTTTTTCGCCAATCCGCAATCTTTCCCCGCGCAATTATTTCTTCAGAGTCAATCTTGGTCAAAAACATTTTATCAGGAGTAAAAAATATGTGGCGCATCATCTTGGTTTTAGTTATTTTTATGGTGGGCTGGGTGGGGTTTTTGCACCAACCCCTGGCACAGGGAAAATTCATCGTCCTGCAATCCACGACATCGACGGCCAACTCTGGGTTGCTCGACTATCTTCTGCCCATCTTTGAACGGGAAACCGGCATTACCGTTCACGTTGTAGCGGTTGGTAGCGGACAGGCGATCAGGAATGCCATGAATGGCGATGGGGATGTTATTTTGGTTCATGCCCGACAGGATGAGGATAAGTTTGTTGCCGACGGTTTTGGGGTTCAACGTTGGGATGTCATGTACAATGATTTCATCATCGTCGGACCGCGCCAGGATCCTGCCATGGTTCGAGGGATGGAAGATGCCGCTGCGGCCTTTAAAAAAATAGCCTTGTCCAAGGTTCCATTTATCTCACGGGGTGATGATTCGGGAACCCACAAGATGGAGATGTCCTTGTGGCGTATTGCAGGTATGGATCCCACTCAAGCCAGTGGCCAATGGTATCGTGAGTCGGGTTCAAGCATGGGAGCGACCATCAACATTGCCGTAGAAACCCAGGGATATTTGGTCAGTGATCGTGGAACCTGGATCAGTTTTAAAAATAAAGGTGACCTTGAAGTGCTTGTTGAAGGGAACAGGACATTATACAACCCCTATGGCATTATTTTGGTGAACCCAAAAAAGCATCCTCATGTCAAAGCGCAAGAGGGCCAAGTTTTTATTGATTGGATGGTGGGTGCCAAGGGGCAAAAGGTCATCGAAGAGTTTAAGGTTAATGGGGAGTCGCTGTTTTTTCCCAACGCCACAAAAAAATAATCTTTGGGGGATTCGCCCCCAAACCCCCATAGACAACAAAGATTTTTGTCCAAATTATCAAAAAAAGAACCTTGGAGGCTCTGCCTCCAAACCTCCGCCGGGGGGAGAACCTCCCCCCGGACCCCCGCAATAATTTCAACCTTCAGGAGATCAGCAGCCTCCCAATCTGGTTTTTTTTGGGAAAAAAGGAGACCAGGGTTTTTTTGATGGCCTGGGTACGTTTTTGCAGCAGAGCCTTTCCCAGGGCGGCACCACTCAGTCCATGATCGCGCAAAGGGGCTGCTTCACAGGATTGTGCTGCCTTGAGGCAGGCAAGCAGCAGGTCTTTGGCTTCTTCCCGAGTGATATGTTTGCCGGTACGCCGCCACCGGTCGGCTTGGCATACGATCAACAAGCGGTCCAAACTGTCGGTCTCATGGAAGGCGTGCATGGACTCCAAAAGTTTAAGAATGGTTTTTGGACGCAGATCGGGGAGTTGATGAATGATCATATGGAAGCGGGCGGTTTGCATGGCCAGGTAACGAAACCGACTGGGTATGCACAATCTTTCGGCCATTTCCTGGATCAGCCCAACCCCTTGGCGATCATGATTCCGATGGTGGGGTAACTGGTTTTTTGGGGTCTCGCCTTTTCCCAAGTCGTGGGTCAAGGCGGCGAAGCGGACTGTGGGATCGTTGGACATACGACTGGCTTGGGCCAGAACCTCAAGGGTGTGTTGCCAGGCATCCCCCTCTGGGTGATATTGCGTCGGCTGGGTTTGGTCGATAAGTTTGGCGAGTTCGGGGAAAAGAGGTTCCAGGGCGTTGCACTGTTGCAGTACGGCGAAGAAAATTTCAGGATGGCTGGTATTCAAGGCCCCGAGGGTCTCCTGCCAGATGCGTTCCGGTGAGAGAGTTTCGAGTTCTCTCTTATTGGAAAGCTCCGTCATTAACGCTATGGTTTCCCTGGCAATGGTGAAACCAAGGTGGTGCAGACGGGCCTGGAAGCGGGCGACTCTGAGGATGCGTAACGGATCTTCTGCGAAAGCTGTTGAAACATGGCGCAAAATTTTGCGTTCTAAGTCGTGACGTCCAGAGTAGGGGTCGATGATCTGGCCATTGCCATTCATGGCCATGGCGTTGATGGTTAAATCACGACGACGCAGATCTTCTTCGAGGGTAACCTCGGGCCCAAAAGCGACGGAAAACCCCCGGTATCCCGGAGCGGTTTTCAACTCTTTGCGCGCCAGGGCATATTCTTCACCGGAAACGGGGTGCAGAAAGACCGGAAAGGCTCGTCCCACCTGTTTATAGCCAAGGGATGACATGACCTCGGGTGTGGCACCGGTAACCACCCAGTCGCGGTCGGTCACGGGCAGACCGAGAAGGGCGTCACGTATGGATCCACCCACCATGTAAAATTGAATGCCTGATTCCTTGAGATTGCCTTGGATCATGGTTATTCAATGCCAGTCTGTAATAATTTTTTCCAAACCAGATTATGTGTACATTCTACCGACGACCAAGGGACAGACTATCATGCGATGACCTCCATTGAACAGTCAATTTTTCTTTTTTTATGATGTCTTAATGATAATCCATGCCGGTTTTTTTTGCGATCCTAAGGTGTTTGGGAGGTGACCTTCATCAACAGCATTTTTCCACAACATCCCAATCATCCGAAAAAGGACTGGCAGGAGAAGATTGAAAGGGACCAAAATGGACCGACCGGTCGCCCAGAACGGTAAAATGGGTCTGGTAACGGGTCTCCTGGAGTATGGCGGCGGTGTTGCCAGAGACTGGAACCGGTTTGCCGGTGAGGAGTCGGTGTTGGTCATCCAGGTCGAAAAAATGGGGCCACTCGGGGATGGTACCTTTGTAGGTTGCCATTTGTCCGTAATCTTCGCAAATATCTTCCATGTGGCTGAGTTTGAAAGCGCGGATGGTTTCGGAATAAAAGTCGACCATTCCTATGGCCAAGGCCACTTCCGGATGATCGAGACGCAGGCGGCGTGAAGCGGTTCTGCGAAAATTGGGGCAGCCCAGACTGAGCAACAAACGACGAAAATCCTCCCGATACATGGCCCCGGCCAAGCATTCTCCCAGCAGAACCGGATCGCCATGGAGAGAGGATGGAATTCGCCGTCCGGCAAAAACATCGGAGAAACAGAGTTCCCCCCCCGGTTTCAGCACCCGCCAGAGTTCCTTGAAAACGGCATGTTTGTCAGGGGCGAGATTGATAACGCAGTTGGAGATGACGACATCCACCGATGCATCGGCGATTCCCAGTCGAGCCAGATTTTCCATGGTTCCATGATAAAATTCAACGTTGGGTTTTTGGTAACCGAAACGGGTCATTTGGCTGTCGAGATGGTTGCGGGCAACCTGCAACTGCTCTTCGGTCATATCGACCCCGATGATTCGTCCCTCAGGCCCTGCCAGTTGCGCCGCTAGGTAGACATCACGCCCCGACCCGCAGCCAAGATCCAGCACGGTGCATCCCTCCAGCAGAGGGGGGAGGGGAGAGCCACAACCGTAGAATCGACGCAATATTTCCTTGTCGATATTTTTCAGGGCGGCACGGATGCGTGGGGACATGGCATCGTCGCTGGTACAGCAGGCACTGGTTTTTAAATCTTTGGTTCCTTGAAGGATGGTTCCATAATATTCTCTGACGGTTTCGTGGTTGGAACGTGACGAAGACATGGATCACCTTTTACGCAATTTGGAACCTACGAACACCTTGAATGAGAAATGGATGTTAGCATGAAAATTATTAAAACTCGCTATGAGATTTCAAGGGTCTTGCCAAAAAATGGACTTCCGATGCTTTTTTTCCGATAGTGCTTGATCGTCTTATCCGACAAGAGTATTGAGAGTACGAGACGGGGGGGCTTGTGGTCGATGGGGTGCTACCCCTTCAGCCGGCAGCGGGGACGAACGCCGACTTTATTCGGTCTTGGGGGCACATGAGAACAAGCATTTTTGGCATGGGGTATGTCGGATGTGTTTCGGCGGCCTGTTTGGCGACGGAGAGCCACCGTGTCATCGGGGTGGACATATCGGAGCAAAAAGTGCGGATGCTTGGCGAAGGTCGCTCGCCGGTAGAGGAGGAAGCCCTCCCCGAAATGATTCGACAGGCGGTAGCCAGAGGTCATCTCACAGCTACGGGCGATGCCCATCGGGCAATACTTGACACCGAGCTAAGCCTGATTGCCGTTGGAACCCCCTCTGGTGCGGATGGCTCTCTGGAGTTGGGCTTTCTAAAGAATGTCGTCCGGGAAATTGCCTCTGCATTGCGGGACAAGACCAGTCCCCACGTTGTGGTTGTTCGCAGCACCGTCCCTCCTGGAACCACCGAACGCATCCTTATGCCAATCCTCCTCGAAGGTTCCGGGCGCACTCTGAACCGGGATCTTTTTGTTTGTTACAATCCAGAGTTTTTACGCGAAGGTTCCAGCGTCAAGGATTTTTTCGCTCCCCCCTTCACCATTCTGGGGACGGAGGACGAACAAACCTTTACTCGGGTGGCGCGACTTTATCACGGTGTCAAAGGGGAGATTTTGCGTTGTTCCATTCAGGCGGCAGAATCAATGAAAACTCTGTGCAATGTGTTTCACGCCCTGAAGATCGCTTTTGCCAACGAGGCGGCATCGGTGCTCCATGGCAGCGGGTGCAATCCCATGGAGGCGGTGGAACTGTTTCTTAAAGATGACAAACTCAACATTTCCCGCGCCTATCTCAAACCTGGTTTTGCCTTTGGTGGTTCGTGCCTACCTAAGGATGTCAATGCCCTGGTCGCCCTTGGAAAAGCGCATGGCGTTGTCACACCACTTTTGGCCAGCATCAATGCCAGCAACGATTCCCACCTGGACCGGGCTTTGGCACTGGTGGAAAAACAAGGGGTCAGAAAAATTGCTCTTCTGGGAATTTCCTTCAAGTCGGGTACCGATGATTTGCGTGAAAGCCCGGCATTGCGACTGGCAGCCCGTTTGACCGCCAAGGGCTATGATCTGCGCATTTTCGACCCTATTGTTTGTATGCACAACTTGGTTGGGGCCAACCTGACCCATGTGGCGCGAGTCATGCCTGATCTTGAGAATTACCTGGACTATGACCTGGACCGGGTTCTCGACCACGGGGAACTCTGGGTGATCGCCCATGCCTCACCCCAAATCAGAAAGCATCTCCTGGCCCGAACTCACAAGGCTCCGGTCGTGGATCTGGTTGGCACCTCCATCCAGGATGCAACTTATTTTTCCTATCAGGGGTTGTGTTGGATGCCGACACCATGACGACGCCGGCCCTTCCAAAAATTCTTTTTGCAACTCCAAGATTTCTTTTTCCACTGGACACCGGCGGCCAGATTCGTAGTGCCAAAATATTGCGTGCGGCGCATGGGGTACTTTTGGATGTCACTTTGATGTCTCCCGCCACTCCTCTGGAGATGGAAACCTACGAACAGGAATTGCGGGGAGTTTGCAGTCGGTTTATTCCCTACAGACCGCGTTGGCGACATCCCCTGGTGCGTTGGTTGGGACGGTTTTTTTCGCTGTTTGGCCCGTTGCCGGTATCGGTAGCTACCGATGTATCGCCCTCTTTTCAGCAGCTTCTGGCGCAACAACGCCGTCTGGGGGGGTATTGCGCCGAGGTCTGCGATTTTCTCCATCTTGCCATCAACTATTCCGACGTTCCATCCGACATTCCATCGCTTCTTTTCACCCACAATGTGGAACAGGAAATTTTTCAACGTCGGATGGAAGTGGCCATCCATTGGTGGCAGCGCCGTCTTTGGCAAAGCCAGCATCGCAAGATGCGCCACCTGGAACGGACTCTTCTGCCGCAGTTTCACCGCGTTTTGACCGTTTCGGATCGTGACAGCCTGTTTTTCCGCAACGACAGTCATCATCCCGACATACGCACCATTCCCACCGGGGTGGATTTTGAGCGTCTTCCCTGGAGTCCGCCTGCGGAAACGTTGGAGGTGGTTTTTATGGGTTCCATGGATGCCCATCAAAATGTTGAAGGGATCCAATGGTTTCTCCGGGAAATCTGGCCCTTGCTCAACCGTCGCGTTCCCCAGGCCCGGATACGGATTATCGGTCGTCACCCGCCCCGTTCCCTGACCCTGGCCCATGAAGGTGATGCCAGGGTGATTTTTACCGGTTGGGTTGGTGATGTCACCGAGGCTTCGCGCAGCGGTCGGGTTTTTGCGGTTCCTTTGCGGGTGGGAAGTGGAACCCGTATAAAAATCTACGAGGCCATGGCTTTGGGTTTGCCTGTGGTGTCTACCACCATCGGGGCGGAAGGGTTGGAACTGGAGCCGGGTGCGCATTATCTCCAGGCCGATAGTCCGGGGGATTTTGCCGAAGCCTTGTCTTGCCTGCTTCTGGATTGGGAAAAATGTATGGAGATGTCCAAACGGGCACGCCATCGGGTTGAAAACTGCTGTGGTTGGAAACGGGCCGCCGAAGTTTTCACGGTGGCCTGCATGGAGCCTGTGGACGACGCATCCTGGATGGACTACAAGAATGGGCTGTTTTGACCCGTGCGGGCGGACTACCCCCCAAGACGACATGGAGGATAAACCATTGTGAGAACCGATGCCGAAATTTTGGCGCGTATTCGCGAATTGGAAACAAGCGACATTTTCAAGTGGGAATCCAATCTGCTGATTACCTTTTTGCCATTTGCATTGGCCCGCCCCCTGTTGGCCGAACGCAACGTACACCATACCGACGCATGGATTGACCAGGACCGCTCTGTGGGAGCACTTATAGAAAAAATGCGGTTATTCATGGATGTTGCGTTGGAAATGGTCATCAATCACCGGGGGACCAGGACGCAAAGGTCGGTGGATTATTTGCACGCCTGGATCTGGCTGATGGGTGATGAAGCCATGTTGGCCTTTATGGATGATCCCGATCATTTTCCTCAGTATGGGGCACCCATCCTTAAAGAAATATGCCGTCGCTATGATTTTCACTGGGTCTCCGATCATCCCGGACTGGAACGCATGGCTCAGGGCAAAGTCTGTCAGGCCCAGGGATGTCCCTTTCGCGGATGTATTGCCGATTGGCGTGGGAATACATCCGAGACGGGTGCAAACGTGTTTCAAACGCATCAAGGTGATGTTGCGATCAAGGATGTTTTTCCCCTTGATTCTGCTGCAAAAAAAAAGATTTGACTCCAAAAGCATCGGGTCCGTTCGGTATCTTTTTGGCAGAGAATGTGTGACCGCTGTTGTGTCGCTGCTATCTGCCCCTTTCCACAGACCGATTGAATGTTTTACTATTCCTGGTGATCGGGTGTTGGGGGGGCGTGTTTAAGATTCAACAGGATTAAGGATCGGCGTCGCTCCTTGCGCCATCTTTCCCCCCGCCGTAATCTTATTGGAAGGTATACCCATGACCAAATCAGAATTGATCAAGACCCTCGCCATGCAAAAAAGTCTTTCCCTCAATGATGCCGAAGTGGTGGTCAACGCCGTGTTTGAAACCATTGGCGCCGCATTGGAGCGTGGTGATCGTGTGGAAATCAGAGGTTTTGGCAGTTTTGGAATCAAACATCGCCAAAGTCGTTCCGGTCGCAATCCAAGAACAGGGGAAAGCGTTTCGGTAGACGCAAAGAAGGTCATGTTCTTCAAAGCAGGCAAGGAGCTTAAGGAAAGGGTCGATGTCTGATTCGTACTCCCGAACATGTGTTTTTCGATGAATTCCGGGAGGGCAGGGGGGGGGACCCGGTTGGGGAAAGGCGAATTTTTTGGTGAAATGGCTTTTGTAGATAACAGTCCCCGGTCGGCCAGTGCCGTGGCGGATTCCGGTGGTGCCCATGTTTTGGTTATTGATACGCCCAACTTCATCCATCTGAATGACCCTACAGCGAGATTTGGTATTCATGCCCGCCATCAAACCGATTTCTGTTCAGGACTGCGTCGATTTTGCCAAGGACAACCGGGATGAAATTAAGGAAGGTATTTTTGATGTGCACATTCAGACATCCTGGATACCTGGACTGCCTGAGGAGGTTTTTTTGTTTTTGGTGTCTTATTGTCCTTCCACAAAGAAAATTGTTGGAGAGTGTCTGACTGCGGGGTATCCCCGATTTGCCGAGTTGCTGTCGCGATTGGGACAGGACGAGGACAAGGAGGTGCGTGAGTGTGTCGCCCGCAATCCTCACGCACCACAGGATCTTCTGGTTCGACTGACGACCGATTATTTCAAGGAGGTGCGTTTGGCGGTTGCCAGAAATCCCGCCCTGCCGGCACAAACCATTGAGGCGTTGTCCCGTGAAAATTCCACTTCCATTCGCGAAGCGGTACTGGACAACGAACATCTGACCTTAAAGATCATCAACATGCTGGCTTCCGACCGTTCTGATAGGGTGCAAAAGAAGGTTGCCCTGAAAGCACGGGAAGCCGTGCAACCACGATTGATCCAAATGTTTGCCCGGTGCGCCATTCCCGATGTCCGGGTATCGGTGTGTGCCAATGTTCATATCAGTTTGGAGTTGTTGGAAATACTCTATCGTGACGAAAACCGTGAAGTTCACCAGGCGGCCATTGCCCGTATGGAGGTCATGGCGGCCTCTCCCAAAACGCCCATTTCCTGTTTTGCCGTCCTGGCGGCACTACCTCAGGAAGGGATCCTCATGGCCCTGGCCAAAAACCCTCATACCCCAAAGCCTGTCCTGGCCGGACTTGCCCAACAAAGAAATCCCATGGTTAAAATGGTCATGTTGGGAAATTCCGGCATTGATTCGGACATTCTGCAAATATTGGCCAGCGACACCGATGATCGGGTTCGGGTGGCTGTTGTCAGTTTTCCGAAAACTCCGGCGTTCATACTGGAAAAATTGGCGGGCGACCCGTCTGCGAGCGTGCGCAACGCCCTTGGGGAAAACCCCTTGGAGCAGCAACGGCGACAACAACATAACCTGTGCTTAAGTTGCGGTCAGCCCTTGCCGCGCATCAAATTGTTGTCGGGGACGCTGTGTTTGAAATGCAGCAAACAGAAGGTTATGGAAACGTTTAGCCGATAGATGTCTTTGACGTATCGGAAAAACAAAGTTTGCAAAAATTATTGCGGGGGTCCGGGGGGGATCATCCCCCCCGGTGGGGGTTTGGGGGCGAAGCCCCCAAGGTTTTGTTTTTGAATTTAAACAAAAAGCTTCATGCCTATGGGGGTTTGGGGGCGAAGCCCCCAAGGTTTTGATTTTGACTTTATGCCCGCAGGGCAT
>JACSDG010000124.1 GCA_015660855.1 Magnetococcales bacterium | reverse complement strand
ATCAAAATCAAAGTCAAAATCAAAAGAAAAACCTTGTGGGCTGCTGCCTCCAAACCTCCGCCGGGGGGGATGATCCCCCCCGGACCCCCGCAAAAATTTATACAAACTTTGTTTTTCCGATACGTAAAAATCAGGATCTGCTGCGCCTCAAACTGTAAACATAGGCCAATACCTGCGCCACCGCCTTGAACAATTGGGGCGGAATAATCGAATCCAACGGCACATCGGAATACAAAGACCGGGCCAACGGCGGATTCTCTACCAGCACAATTTTGTTTTCCCTGGCAATCTCACGGATACGCTCTGCAATACGTCCCCGACCCTTGGCAATAAGTTTCGGAGCCATCATTTCTCCCTGTTTGTAAACCAAAGCCGCTGCATAATGCGTCGGGTTGGTGATGACCACATCCGCCTTGGGGACCTCTTCCATCATACGTCTCTGTGCCATTTCCCTCTGAATCTGACGAATGCGCCCTTTGATCAGAGGGTCACCTTCCATTTGTTTTTGCTCATCCTTGACCTCCTGCTTGGTCATGCGCAAACCTTTAACATATTCGTGCTGTTGGTACACAAAATCAATCACAGCCAAAAACATGAAGGCAATGGTAACCAAAACAAAAAGATGGAGAATGTCCCTGCCAAGAACAGCCGTAACATGGGTCAGATTGGTATCCATCAATCCCATATATTCAACAATGCTGCCCTTTAACGCCACATAAACGGCAATCGATATGACCGATAATTTCAGGATGGACTTGAACAGTTCAACCAAAGAACGCATGGAGAAAAGCCTTTTCAACCCCTGGAGTGGATTGATCTTGCCAAAATTTGGCATGATGGGATCCAGGGTGATCAAAAATCCATGCTGTATGATAGAACCTAAAATTCCAACAATCATGAAAAACATAAACAGTGGGGTCAAATCCAGGACAATCCCTTTCAAAAGATCCTGGACCAAAACAACGACCCCCTGAGGTTGGATGTCGTCACTGATAAAACCGCCGAAAAAAAGGCGCATTTTGGTTTGCATAGACACCCATAATTTTTCGCCCTGAAAATAAAAAGTTAACGTGGCCACCAGAAGCAACAGAGCCGTTCCCACTTCTCTGGATGAAGCAACCTGCCCCTTGCCGCGGGCATCCTGCGTCCTTTTGGAGGTAGGGTCTTCGGTTTTTGAGTCTTGGTCGGTATCTTCTGCCATGGATCAAAAGGCTCATCAAAATCAAAGTCAAAATCAAAAGAAAAACCTTGTGGGCTGCTGCCTCCAAACCTCCGCCGGGGGGGATGATCCCCCCCGGACCCCCGCAAAAATTTTTGCCAAACTTTATTTTTCCGATACTTCTAAAATCCGACCGCCTTGAAGGCGATGGAAAAAAAAGTGTCCATTTCCCGAAGCAAAACCTTGGAAAAAAGAATCATGGTCAGCCCCAAGATGATAAACCCGACAATCTGGGCAACAGGCATGGACAGAAAGAAAACCTGAATTTGCGGCGAAGCGCGATTGATCAATCCCATTCCCACATAGAGCAACGTCGTGGAAACAACGATAGGAGCAGAAATAAGGATGGCCAGCTCAAACATGGCCGCAATAGCTTTCATGCTCGCCTCCAAAACATTGCCCGCTGGCGGGAGTCCTTCCCCCAAAGGAAGGGTTTGAAAAGATCGAATCAGCCCCTCAATAAGCAAATAGTGCCCGCCAACGGTCAAAAATAACATTAAAACAGTCAGATAAAGAAGGTTGGACAACACACCTTCCTGGATGCCCGAAGTGGGATCCATCACCATGGCCATGGAAAGTCCCATTTGAAATCCAATGATGGCACCCGCCACCTGGACAGCAACAAGCACCCAGTGAACCAGCATGCCAATGATGGCACCGATGACAACTTCCGTAATCCCAGCGGCAATCATGGAAGGGACTTGCCCTTTGCCTTCACCGCTCCAGGGAGACACCAAAGGGAAAATAACCACGGACAAGGCCAGGATGAAGGCTGTTTTGACGCGTCTGGGACCTACGGCACGGGAGAAAAACGGGGCGGATAGAAACAAACCAGTCACTCTGGCGACAACCAGTAAGGCCCGTTCCACCTCCCCGACCGAAAAACCGAGAAAGTCGATGAGAGCCTGGGGATCCAAAAGCGTTCTCCGTCAACTCAATTGACAATGCCGGGAATGGAATCGAACAAACGTTTAAAATAGTCCATCATGGTTTCCAGCATCCAGGGAAGCGTCAAGGTAAGGGCCAGAAAGGTGGCCAAAATTTTTGGGATGAACGTAAGAGTCATCTCCTGGATTTGCGTAACCGATTGAAACAGCGAAATAACAATGCCGACCACAAGGGCTGTGAGCAGCATAGGTGCGGAAATCATCAAGGCGGTTTTCAGGGCATCGATGACCAGTTCCAGGACGGTTTCTGTGGGCATGACCCTTCCTCATGTAGGCGATATTGGCGACAAACCCGTGCCACCCATCGGCAAAGGTGAATTGTACCTGATCGTTTTGGTCTGTCCATGAAAAATAATCGGTCAACCATATAATTCTTTAGTCCCAACAGCATGTTGGCGACGACGCGAAAGTCAGGATCGATCCAGGTTGCCGCTGTAGATTTTCTCGTAGAGTTCAAAAACCGCAATCGCCATAGCCGCAATGACCGGACCGAAAAAAAGACCCAAAATACCAAAGTTCATAATGCCTCCAAACGTGGCCAGGGTTGTGAGCAGCGTATGGTCCAGAGCGGAAAAATCGCTGTTGGAATCTTCAGTGGCGCACCATTGGGACAAACGGCCAATCAGGATGGGTCTGAAAATGTTGTCAATAAGAAAACCATTGACGATCACCCCCCAAAAAAACAAAAACACCCCCGATTCTTCCCTACCCGTAGAAAAAAGATAATAGGACAAGGGACCCCAGAGAATAAATCCACCAAGAATCGGAATGAAGGAGGTAACAGCCAGACCTAAACCAAGAAAAAACCAGGGGAGACCGATAAACGCTGTGACCGTAGCAAAGGTAAGCCCCTGGGTCAGGGAAACCGTCAGAGTGCTTATGGTGAGCACCGTCGCCAAACCTGAAAACCTCTGCAAAAGAAAATCATCGTAATGGTTGGGTAAGGGGGTTAACAAACGTAATTTCTGAATCAGATGGGGGCCATCGCGATAAAAGAAAAAAAGAGAAAAAACAACCCAGAGCAGGGAAGAAAGAAAGGAAATACTGTTATCGGTAATTCCCTTGAATAAAAACAATAGGGCCTTGGTTACATTTTGAATCAGAGCTTCCTGGTTATCGCTGGCCTGGTCCAAAAGAAAACCCCTGATAAATTCAGGAAGTGGAAACGTATGGATGATACTTCCAAGGGCTTTGGCCAAGGCGGCGTCGTTTTCAAATCCGGAAAACCAATCGCGCAGACGCTCAACCACATCTCCCGCCATCACGGCACTGACCGACAGCAGATAGAGCAGGGGCGAAACAACGAGAAAAAAGATCAAAACAGTCATGATCAGGGCTGCTTTATCCGATCCAATGGATAGACGCTGGGCGAGATGGCGGTACAGCGGATAGGTCGCCGTTGCCAGCAATATGGCCAGGAACAACCCAGGGAGAAAAGGGGCGAACAACCACAACAATCCCACGATGGCCAATACCAGCAGAAAGAGCAGAAACCCCTGTTCGTAGGGGGGCCGGGGTTTGCTGGCGGGGGTGGGGGATTTTCTTACCATGGGATCAATGGCTTCGGCTTTTTCTGGTGTTTGTCAATGTGTCGGGAGTGGACAGGTACACGTTGACCCAAAGGACTATCAAAATCATATGGAGAAGGGGTATGAATTTAAAGTATAAATTTTCGGCACACCGGATTGTTATAGCCGGCGTCGCCCTGGCTGCAACGGCTTGGTTGATGATACCACTGCCCGACGCCCTTGGGACAGGTTATTGGACCTATCCAGATCATTCCGCAGCACGGTTGCAGCGTATCCAGGAATTGAACGGTTCATTGGAAAGTCTGAGCGCGGCGCATGTCCAGCAACAGGTGTCCATCCAACAGATGCAAAAAGGGTTGCTTGACCTTGAGGCAGAAATCATCGCGGCACAAAAAGCCTTGATCGTGGAAGAACGTCCCGTAGTCGAGGTTGTGAATAAATATCGCAAAGCCCAGGAACTCTCCCTGATTGATCCGATGGTTACGACGGAACCCCAACGCTTGGATCTTGTCAAGGCAAAAGAGGCCAATGATGCGATCATCAACAAGCGCAAGGGACAGATTGAAATCCTCCTGGGCAAAGTCCCACAAATCCGTGCCGATATTGAAAATGCGCACCAACAACTAAACTCTATCCTGCAACAGATTGATGGCGTCATCAAACAACGCGATGAAGTTTCCGAACAGGTCTTCCTGAAAACCGTTGCCAACTAATAGTAAACATCATGCTTGCGGGCAAAAATCAAAGTCAGAAACAGTGAAGTTATCTTTTTGTTTTCATTGGCAAAAAATAACCTTGGGGGCTTTGCCCCCAAACCCCCACCGGGGGGGATGATCCCCCCCGGACCCCCGCAAAAATTTTTGCCAAACTTTATTTTTCCGATACTTCAAACTGTCAGGACGACAACCGATAAATCGACGGAGCTAACGGTACCAACGGGGTGGCGAGGCTGTGAAGAGATTCCGAGGGACCGGCAAACAGATAACCCCCAGGAACCATATGGCTGCAAAGTTTGTTCACCAGTTGCTCTTGAGTGTCCCGATCAAAATAGCTCAAAATATTACGGCAAAAAATAACATCCATCTCCTCCCGCAAACCAAAAGCAGGGTCCATAAAATCCAGTTGCCGGAAATTAACCATGGCTCGCAACTCCGGAACCACCTTGGCTAAACTCCTACGTCGATCCTTACTCTTAAGCAAATATTTTCTTTTCAATAAATCCGGGATGGACTGAACCTTTTCCATTTCATAGACGGCATTTTTCGCAAATTCCAATATTCGCTGACTGACATCGGTTGCCAAGACTTTTGATTTAAATTGAATGCCAGGATAGTGCTGCGCAAACTCACAAAGCACCATGGCCAAAGTGTACGAATCCTCACCCGTGGCGCAACCAGCACTCCAAATGTTAAGAACCCGACCGATTCCAGCACCGTGCATCTTGATCAATTCCGGCAGAGCCGTCTGGGCAAGAAACTCAAATTGCCGGGAATTGCGAAAAAATTTAGTGGAATAACTGGTCATGGCGTCCAACAACAACACCAGTTCCCGCTCATCGTTTTCATCATGACCAAATAAAATGCCGCTGTACTCGGCCATACTGACGATGCCAAGGCTGCCCATCCGCCGATGCAACCCCGAAGTCAGCAAACCTTTCTTGGTGATGGGCAAAAGTATACCAAATCGGGCATGTATCTCCGCGCTAAGACGCTGGAACAGCGTCTCATCAAGAGAGTCATTCGTGGTAAATGCAGAATCCCTGGACGCCATGTCAGAGTGGAGTCCCTATGGCTGCGGCCTCTCTTGCGGGAAAAAATAACCCGCACCCGATTCCTTCCCTCTCGACCATTCCATACTCAACCGTCACAGAGACGAATAACTTCCTGGGCGAGTTTTTCCAAGGGCAGTACGTTGTCAACTCCACCATGCTTGATGGCCTCCTTGGGCATTCCAAACACAACGCATGACCTCTCATCCTGAGCCAGGTTGTAAGAACCAGCATCTTTCATTTCTTTCATGCCACGCGCACCATCGTCGCCCATTCCGGTCATGATGACCCCCACGGCATTGGCTCCGGCATAGCGCGCCGCCGAGCGAAACAGAACATCGACGGAAGGACGATGTCGGCTTACAAGGGGACCATCCTTAACCTCCACAAAGTAACGCGCACCGCTACGTTTGAGGAGTGCATGTTTGCTGCCAGGGGCAATGAGTGCGCGACCACGCACGACGGAATCATTGTTCTCCGCTTCCTTGACGTTGATGCGGCACAGAGTGTCCAATCGGTTGGCAAACGCCTTGGTAAAATTCTCCGGCATATGTTGCACAATAACGATCCCCGGTGCATTGACCGGCATGGATTCCAAAAACACCCGCAAAGCCTCGGTACCTCCCGTAGATGCCCCAACAATAACCACTTTTTCCGTCGTTTGACTCATGGCATGAGTCTTGGTGGGGGGAGGCAACATGGCGTCCGCAGTCAATTTCGGGGCGACCTTGTTCTGCGGAGTACTAGCGGCTCTGGCGGCACGGGAAACAGGCCTGACGTTGGCCATCGCCGCCGCTTTAACCGCATCGCAAATCCGTATCCTGGACTCCTCCAAAAAATCCTTGGTGCCCATCTTGGGCTTGGTAATAATCTCCACCGCGCCATACTCCATGGCACGCAGGGCGGTTTCCGATCCTTTGGTCGTCAAGGTGGAGCACATGACCACGGGAATAGGATGCTGGGACATGATCTTTTGCAAAAAGGTGATCCCATCCATGCGCGGCATTTCGACGTCAAGAGTTATGACATCCGGAACCAGAGTTTTAATCCGTTCCGCAGCCACAAAGGGATCCTGTGCCATACCGATGACATGGATATCCGGGTCGGATTCAAGAATCTTTGCCAATGTTTGACGGACAACCGCCGAGTCGTCAACGATCAACACTTTGATTTTCTTGTTCGTCATGATCCACTTAAACTTCGCAGAAAAAATCCGAAAAAAAGCCTCCCACGCCACCCAGCCCGCCGAGCCGCGACAATAATCCGGGCCGCGTATCCATTGCAAAAAAAAACGCAACCCGCGCACCCAACCAGGGAAAATTCAAACCCTGGTTCAGGTGTCACCCTAAAGCTTCACGCGCTGGCGTTCTTATTTCGTCACCCGTGTGTGTTTTTTTTTACTTCTTACGACCGGTGCCAGGATATTGCATCCGCACATTTTTGTCTATGGGAGACAAGGTTTTCGTGATATTTTTAACCTTGATTTTCATACTTTAACCGTTGACCACGCAAACAGGGTGCCTTCCAGGAGAAAAACAAAAAAAACCTGGGGCAGTGCCCCAAGCCCCGCCGGGGAGGGGATCATCCCCCCCCGGTCCCCCACAACAATTTTTGCCAAACTTTGTTTTCCGATATGCGTACTAGATGCGGAAATCTTCACGGTTCCGACCGCCGTTCTCGTATTCGCGCAACCATTTCGGGGTTGGACCTTTACCGCTCCAGGTCTGGCCGTGATTTTGCGGATTGCGATATTTTGGGGGAAGTTTCATTCCTTTATCGCTTCGCGTCATGCGGCCCGTTTGACTTTCGATGAATTCCTCGACACTCTCATAACCGGCAACTTTGGCCAGTTCATTTATTTGCATGCGGATCTGTTTGGACTTTTCGCGGCGTTTTTTCTTGATAAGACCATCGAGATCGGCGCTAAGGGATACCAATTCCTCAAGCGGCAGATTTTCAAGATTGGAAATATGTGTTGTGTTCATGGAACGTTCCTCGATTGGAATTGGAGTCAGAAGTTAAGATGGAGACCTGTGCAGCCACTTGAACCTGGGCAGGATATAGTTTTTAAATATCATAGTCAACTTTTTGCATAGACCAAAAATAGATTTTGTTTCGGAGCATCCTCAATCTGGATTGGACAAGAAGTTCTGCACATTATCTAGGAGTGATCTTGAGAAATTCTCTAAAGTGATGGTCACAAAAACGTGTATCTGCTGTAAGAGCGTGGTACCCTCCAAGCAAGGATGGAAAAATGTAAAAATACTTCTGCATAAACCGGCTCACATCCTTGCCCATGTGACACCTGGAGATCGTGAATGAAGGTGCCTGAAAATGATTCTACCTGTTTTATCTATCTGATTCACCTTGAGAAAATATTTGCAGCACATGCTGTGTAAACAAAAAAAAATAAACGAAAAAAAACCATCCCATGCTGGAGGAACCCATGTCAGAAAAATCCAGAACCACCCTGCCGGACATCATCTACACCAAGGTGGATGAAGCTCCCGAACTTGCAAGCGCATCATTGCTTCCCATCATCCAAGCCTACTTGAAAAAGGCGGGGATTACCGTGGGGACGAAAGATATTTCGTTGGCCAATCGGATCATCGCCAGCTTTCCCGAGAAGATGAATTCGCAACAGAGACGACACGACGATCTGCAAGAAATGGGGGAGCTGGTCACTTCTCCGCAGGCCAACGTCATAAAACTTCCTAACATCAGTGCTTCAGTCCCGCAACTCAAGGCGGCCATTCTTGAACTTCAAAGCAGGGGATATCCCGTTCCCGATTATCCGGAAAAAGCGAAAACTCAGGAAGAGGCAGAGATCCGGGCCAAGTATGACAAAATAAAAGGAAGTGCTGTCAATCCGGTCCTCAGGGAGGGAAATTCGGACCGAAGGCTACCCAGGGCGGTAAAAGAATACACAAAAAACAATCCTCATTCCATGGGAAAATGGTCCAAAGATTCCAAAACCCATGTCGCTACCATGTCGCACGGAGATTTCCGTGCCAATGAAAAATCCGTCACCATAACTCCAGAAAATGCCGGATCTGCCAGAATTGAACTTATTGCCAAGGATCGTACCGTTTCTATACTGAAAGAAAATCTAAAGCTTTCAATCGGTTCGGTGATCGATGCCACCTTTTTGAGTCAAAAGGCATTGATCGCGTTCTTTGCGGAAGAAATCAAACAGGCCAAACATCAGGAAGTTTTGTTTTCCTTGCACATGAAAGCCACCATGATGAAGGTGTCCGATCCCATTATTTTTGGCCATGCCGTCACGGTCTACTTTGAAGAGGTATTCGCAAAACACTCGCAAACTTTTTCTGAACTTGGCGTGGATCCAAAAAATGGTTTCGGCGATGTGGTAACCAAAATCCTGTCCCTGCCAACCGACAGGAGGCAGGCCATCGAAGCAGACATTCGGCAATGTATGGCGAAACAACCCTCCCTGTTCATGGTCAACTCCGACAAGGGAATTACCAACCTGCATGTCCCCAGCGATGTCATCATTGACGCCTCCATGCCAGCACTGATCCGTGCCGGCGGTAAGGGGTGGGGTCCCGATGGCAAAACCTGTGATACCAAGTGTGTCATCCCCGACAGTTGTTATGCTGGGGTCTATCAGGCCACCATTGACTTTTGCAAAGAAAACGGAGCCTTCGATCCAACCACCATGGGCAGTATTTCCAACGTGGGGCTTATGGCCCAGAAGGCCGAAGAATACGGTTCGCATCCGACAACCTTTCAGTCACCCAGCGAGGGAATCATCCGGGTTGTGGCTGCCAGTGGAAAAATTTTGTTGGAACATGCGCTGGACAAAGGGGACATATGGCGTTTGTGCCAAACGCGAGATGGGGCCATTCAGGATTGGGTCAAACTTGCGGTCAATCGCGCTCGGATCACTTCCATACCAGCCATCTTCTGGCTGGATAACACCAGAGCTCACGATGTGCAGTTGATCCAAAAAGTTCAAACCTACCTCAAAGACCACGACACCCATGGACTGGATATCAAAATCATGTCGCCAGAGGAGGCAACCCGGGAGTCTCTCAGGCGTTCCAGGGCGGGACAAGATACCATCTCCGTCACGGGTAATGTCCTCCGGGATTACAACACCGACCTGTTTCCCATTCTTGAGGTAGGCACGAGTGCCAAAATGCTTTCCATCGTTCCACTGATGAACGGCGGCGGACTTTTTGAAACCGGTGCCGGTGGTTCCGCTCCCAAACATGTTCAACAATTCATGAAAGAAGGGCATTTACGCTGGGATTCCCTTGGTGAATTCTCCGCCCTGGCGGCTTCCCTGGACCACCTTGCCCAAACCGCCAGCCGACCCAAAGCAGCAATCATGGCAAAAACATTGGATCAGGCTACCGAAAAAGTATTGCTCAACAACCGATCACCCAAACCCGGAAAGGGGGAGTTGGACAGTCGCGGCAGCCATTTTTATCTAGCTCTTTATTGGGCAGAAATGCTCGCGGAACAGCGGGAGGATGCGGATCTCAACAAAACATTTGCCCCCTTGTTTGCACGCCTGGAACAAAACCAGGTCAGGATCGTGGACGAACTGAATGCTTCCCAGGGGCATGCCGTGGATTTGGGGGGATACTACCTACCGGACCCCGATAAGTTGGCCGCACACATGCGGCCCAGTCCGACATTCAACGCCATCATGGATTCTCTAGGCTAAACCCATCGACATTCCAGGGGGATCCGGTTTTTTTGACCGCTCCCCCTGGCAACACCCCCTCTTTTTTCAACCACCCCATCTAGGGCGTGTTGACATTCGATAATTTGTTGACGCCCTCTAGAAAATTATTAAAAGAAAAAAGAGGTCTGGGGGATTGCCCCCAGGGTTTTGACTTTGTTTTGAAGCCCCCAAGGTTTTGGTTTTTGCCTGAAGGGCATCATAAACAGGATGCCCTTCAGGCAAAAAAACAAAATCAAAACCCTGGGGCTGCGCCCCTAGACCCCCCTTGGGGGGCAGTAAAATCAAAATCTAAAATCAAAATCAAAGTCAAAAGAAAAACCTTGGAGGCTCCGCCTCCAAACCTCCGCCGGGGGGGATGATCCCCCCCGGACCCCCGCAATACTTTTAAAGAAAAAAAAGGCGGGGGGACTAAACGGTTACACCCAATCTAGTGGAGAGGCTCCCCAACCCAAACGGTATCACAGCTAAAAGGATCGGTACGTTCAAATTGACGGATGGTCGCATGGGGAAAACCATGTATGTTCTCTACCTTGTCCGTCGGTCTGAAAGCTTGATATTCAAACCATTCCAAAGAAAATGGGATGCCAGCCAGTTTGCCGGAAGATTGTTTTGCGTACAAAGTCACGACTTCCATAATTTTAATTACCCCAGCGGTTGATCAACAATAACGACGGCGACGCCCCGCTGCCGTACCCAAAAAGCGGCAGGAAGAAATTGATTGTCACCGAAAAGAATGCTTTTAGGAAGGAAAAGGATAGTGTGTTACAAAGAAGAGTATCTGTCCAGCTTTTTATCCATTTGGCGCTCGACTTGTCCAAGGAGTTGTTCAAAGCTGTTGCTCGGATTTCCACCGACATTCTTTAAGCTGTTCCGTTGTTGGTCGGCGGACTGGACAGTTTTGACTCCCCATACGGACGTATGGAAAGCTTGCAAGCAAGATGTTGAAATTGGCGTCTGCATGGCACCCTCCTGGATAGCAATGACCGTCTTGAGGGTGATATTGCATTTCCCAGTCCAAGTTGCTTTGTCCAATAAACATCAATTTTAACAATTGGTTAACATCATCTTCCCGGTAAAGCGCAAGAACACGGCACTGCCAATATTTTAACACAGTCAACATCTTTTTCGCGTATCGGAAAAACAAGATTACGCCAGAACAGCCGTCAACGCGGCGCAGCAGAAGAGGATAGCGGATCGAATTCAATCATCACAGGACCACTCATCCCAGGGATAAGATCGTCTGCAACCCCCGCCATTTTTGCAACGACCCGTACCGTTTGACCAGCAGGATTAATGCGCCCTCCCAAACTGCTGATGCGAGCCTGATGGCGACTTTTGGTCTCGTCCAGAACGATTGTGACGGGCGTGCCCGGATGGACTCCCGGCAACAGGTCCGAAGGCAAAATGATATGAATCTCAAAAGGGGCCTGACCCACGACATCCAACAATGGCTGGCCCATGTTGACGCTTTCGTAGGGTTTGACCAGTCTTTCGGCAATTCTGCCCGCAAAAGGGGCATAAAGGGTGCACTGCTCAACCTCTGCCTGATGTACCGCCACTTCCGCTGTCGCCCCAAGTCGTTCCGCCTCCATAATCTCGACATCCAGCAAACTGGCCGACCGCAACTCAACAAGTTGGCGGTGAACCTTAAGACGTTGATTGATGGCATCCAACTGGGCACGCGCTTTTTTCAGACGCGCTTCCCGGTCGGGACAATGAAACCGAAGCAAAATTTCACCTTTCTTGAAACTTTGACGCGTTTCATGGCGAATTTCTAAAACCCGCCCGGCAATCTCGCTGGAAAGAATCGCCTCCTGCGATGCAACCAGCAATCCACGCAAAGGCTCCCCTCCCCCCGTCTCTTCCATGGCTGAAAGCACACGATCCTGGGGCGGCTTCGCATCGAAGGCATGACCCGTTCCCATCCCCAGGAAAATTCCCCCAACCAACAAGATCAACGGAATCATTTTCATCCCGATTGGCCCTGCAAGCGGTTATCGACAAGGGTTCCCAATTCCACTTCGCCCACCTGCCAACGCTGAATCATCCCTTCCAGAGTGGCCGTCAAGGTGTCAAGATCGGTCGATTCCAACGAACTCGGAAGTGGATCCAGACCGATGGAGACGTAAATCTGGCCGGCAGAATTTTGCAACTCGGCGTAGGATAACCCCATTTGCAATCTCCTGTAGATGGCCCGTGCCTGGGCTTGGATCACATCCAATCCCGTCATGGTCTGGCGCGCCGCAGCAGAATGGTGTTGAATCTGGTCGGCAGTCTGGCTTATGGTCTTGACCAGCTCAAACTCCTCCAGGGTCTGATTGTAGCGCACGAGAGCCACATGGACCTGGGTCAATATGGCCATACCCAAGGAAAGCCGGCGCATGGTCCCTGTCGCCTCCCTGATACCGGCGACATCCAGCGTATCATTACCGGCGGCCAGATTGATCAAATTCCACGCCAGCTTAAGACCACCATCGGCCCATTGTTGATTGAAAAGATAGTGGTTGGTGGATGTATGCAGACCGGCTTCCAAACTTAAACCGGGAAGAACCTGCAACAGAGTCAATTTGGTCTCGGCTATGTCAATCCGCTTTTGATAATCTTCTTCACGCAATTCGGGGCGGAAAAAAAGAGCCATTTTTTCCATGAGATCAATATCATAGGGAATTTTTGGGGCGGACATGTCCTGTTGGTTCTGCGTTTCCAGGCGAAAGTTTTCCTTCAGGTCCACATTGATCAAAGCAGCCAACTGCGTCTTGGCGACCGACAGATCCCGCTGCAAAGTAATGATCTGATAAACGGTTTCCAACAACCCCATGCGATATCTCAGGGTATCCAACGGCGACTGCAACAGGGCATCGCCCGATTTTTTGGCATCTTCCAAAGCCAGATTGGCCTCAACGAGAAAATTTTCAATATCGGGCAGCAACTCCTGGGCTACTGCGGCCCGCCAATAAGCCTGCCGCACCTCCTGAATGATGTTGTGAATGACCTTGCGTCGCCTCTGCTCCGATACCAGATAGCGATCCGCCTGCTGCCTGGCCTTGAAATAACTGACGCCAAAATCAAGAATGTTCCAGGTCATGGTCAGATCGGCATCGCCATAGCTCCTTTCCGAGGAAGTCGACGATTCCAGGCTGCCTTGACCGGTAATCAACGAACGGCTTGAAGAACCAAGTTCATTGGAACGTTTGGAATAACCCGCCTGGAGAGCCACCTGAGGAAGGAGCTGATAACCGGTCAGCTTGGATTGTCCCATGGCCAAGGCCGATTCCATGGTTTTCAGACGGTGGTCCAGGTTGTAACGAATCGCCCGCGCCATGGCCTCGGCCAAGGGAATGGCACGCACGACCGGTTTCACATCCTTGTAATAGGCAGCCTTGTCGTCTTGCGTGCGCTGCATAATGCTGGACTCTGGCAACGGCTCCGGTTTGACGGCACACGCCGAAAGAACAGACACCGCCAACAGACCCGTAAGCCACTTTCGCATGGCCTGAAGACTTTGGAGACGATGATTGGGGAGCGTGGACAATCCGATTTTCCTTGAAAAAGAGTAGCCTGACACTCGGTCTATGGTATCGGCAGGACCGTGCCGCAAGATGACACTCTTTTTACCGGGAGAGAGAAAATAATCCTTTTCTATAAGTTAAACCACATCAGACCCAATTCGCCGTTTTCAGCAACCAACAAGCCGCACACCGTGAACATGATGCCCTTCGGGCAAAAAAAAAACCTTGTGGGCTGCTGCCTCCAAACCTCCGCCGGGGGGGATGATCCCCCCCGGACCCCCGCAAAAATTTTTGCCAAACTTTGTTTTTCCGATACGTGCACAAATGGCCGGAAATCTTCGCCGTAAAATGGCTCTATATACGACAAAGGCACGCTTCAGGAATCTGTTGTATCCATGTTATTTTTCCCCTCCCGCACAAAAATTTCCAATTGTATAAAATCCAGCTTTCCAGAAGCCAATACCGGCAGGGAATCATGGTAGACGAACCGAAAAGGCAAAAGCAGAAGGCTTAGACCACGCTCTTTCAATGCCTTGGCAAAAGTAAGTCGGTTAACTTTTCGATCTTCGGTCACCATGACCAATGTTTCGCCCCTCTGCGGGTCGGCCACAACCACGGCTGCATGCAGGCTGTCGGGCCATTCCTCCATAGCCACGGACTCCACGGCAGCCAGAGAGACCATTTCCCCGGCAATCTTGGCAAATCGCTTGACGCGTCCCAAAATTGAAACAAAACCGTGGGTGTCCACCTGCACGACATCGCCGGTGTCATACCATCCCGGATCGATTCCGGTCCAAAGCGACTGCAACACGCCAGGGGCATGCGACAACAAATACCCCAGCATCACATTGGGTCCACGCACAAACAGACGACCACCATTTTTCAGTCCGGAAACCGGCTGCAATTTCCACTCTATTCCCGACAACATGCGCCCAACACAACCACAACGATACGCCTCCGGGGCATTGACCGACAAAACCGGAGCGGTTTCGGTGGCGCCATACCCTTCCAGGATACGAATGCCAAATTTTTCCATCCACAAGTTACGTGTCGATGCCCGCAACGTTTCGGCCCCGGCAAAACAAT
The DNA here is from genome assembly GCA_015660855.1 of Magnetococcales bacterium. Classification (GTDB taxonomy): domain Bacteria; phylum Pseudomonadota; class Magnetococcia; order Magnetococcales; family UBA8363; genus UBA8363. The sequence goes on along the minus strand of JACSDG010000124.1, from coordinate 18,613 downwards.
ACCGCAACGCGGCAAAATCGATAGGATCGGCCATGCGGCCATACCCTTTCAGGAAGGTATCGGTTCCCGCCAATAATGTTGCCCCGGCTTTCCATGCCATTTTGGGGACAGTGCGATAATCAAGGACCGACGGATAACAAAAAATACGCATCCCCGCCAATAACGGCACCAGGGTTGCCACAGTCAGACCAAAAGCGTGAAACATCGGTAACACATGCAGAATCACATCCGCAGGCCCAAGATCAAAGCGGATGAATACCTGTTTGGCGTTGGCCAACAGATTGTTGTGGGACAGCACCACCCCCTTGGGAATTCCTTCCGATCCGGAGGTGAAAAGGACGACCGCTTCAGCGTCACCAGAGACAGGCTTTCGCCCCCATCGGGTAACATGGGAAAACCACCAAGCATAAAGCAGGATACCAGGAGTGACAGAGGATCTGAGATCTTCGAGGTAAACAATGTTCAATTCGGCCAGGGCATCCATCAAGTCGAAAAGACGGGCTTTTTGAATGAAAAGACGCGAGGTCACCAGCAAACGCACCTGAGCCGTCCGACAAGTGGCCAAGATGGTTTCAGGACCGTTGGAAAAATTGAGCATGGTGGGTACCCGACCTCCCGCCTGGAAGGCAAAGAAGGTGACAACCGTACCAACGGTCGTGGGCAACATGAGTCCCACCCTCTCCCCCGTTCGGGTTTGGGGTTCGAGCAGTCGGCCCAACAGGATGGCCTTGAAAATCAACTGCCCATAGTTCAGCCTCTGACCGTTTTCATCTTCCAGAACCACCTTCCTGCGTCCATGATGCTGCGCCGCACCGAGTAACGCGTTCCATAGCGTTGTATCCAAGGTTTGTGATGCCATCATGGCCCGCCCCAGCCCATCCTGGAGAGTCCACGCATCGTGACCTCCATCAGGATCCAGAGGCACGGCGGAAAGCCGGACCGGGGAAAACCAGTGTCGTTTTCCAGAAAAAGTTCGCCTGGACAATGGCCACGGTCCTGTCCCCTGCACGGCCAGGACAGCACGCGGACATGAAACTTCAAAGGCGACGGAAATTTTGCGAAAACGTCCCGCAAAAGGAGACAGGGGTTCAGGAAAATAAACAACGGTATGGCCCTGACGAACATGATGGGCCAGTGACTCCGGATCCACCTGATCTTCGGGAATGAACCGAACGTGGTAACCGAAAAATCGGCGATAACCGAGCGGAAATTCTCCAGGAGGCAGGATGATCCAGGAGCCTTTTTCAAGAAATGCGGTGACAATCACCCAATCCCACCGAGAACATCGATTGGCCGCGACCAAACGACCCGACAAGTTTTCAAGACCATCACACTGGAGACGAAACAACCACCGAAACAACCATCTGAACATGGATTCACCCCCAATTCATACCAGGAACCGGATGCCCTGCGGGCATAAAGTCAAAATCAAAACCCTGGGGCTGCGCCCCTAGACCCCCCTTGGGGGGCAGTAAAATCAAAATCAAATTCAAAGACAAAACCTTGTGGGCTGCTGCCTCCAAACCTCCGCCGGGGGGGATGATCCCCCCCGGACCCCCGCAATACTTTTAAAGAAAAAAAGGCGGGGGACGGAACGGTTACAATGTCAACACGCCCTAGAAAGTTTTATTTTTCGGATCGACGAAAGGACGGATTTTTTCCAAATAAAGGTAGATCACCGGCGTAATGTACAAAGTCAGCCATTGGGAAAGGATCAATCCTCCCACCACGGCGATACCCAGGGGTTGCCGCGCCTCCCCACCCGCCCCCCAACCCAAGGCGATGGGGAGAGTCCCCACAAGAGCGGCCATCGTTGTCATCATGATGGGCCGAAACCGAACCAAACCTGCCTGACGAATCGCCTCCTGTGCCGACATATGCTCATTGCGTTGCGCCTCGATGGCAAAATCGACCATCATGATGGCATTTTTCTTGACGATGCCGATCAACATGATCAAACCCACATAGCTGAAAAGATTGAGTTCCATATTGAACATTTTCAAGGTGAGCAACGCCCCCAGTCCGGCAGCGGGCAAACCCGACAGAATGGTCAGGGGATGAACGTAACTTTCGTAGAGCATGCCCAATACCAGGTAGATCACCAATACAGCCAATCCCAACAGCCAACCCATTCCGGTCATGGAAGACTGAAAGACCTGGGCAGATCCCTGGAAACTGGCGGTGATGGTGTCGGGCATGCCCATGGTTTCCCGAGCCTTGCCGATGGCATCCATAGCCTGACTCAAAGCCAAACCTGGGGCAAGATCAAAGGACAGGGTGATGGCAGGCAATTGTCCCTGGTGCGAAATGGAGGCCGGACCCACCGTCCGGGAAATACGGGCTACCGCATCCAAAGGGACAAGCGTGTTATTCGCACCGCGCACCCGTAAACGGGACAACATGGACGGATCGGTCTTGAAAGGATCGTCCAACTCCAACAACAAAGCAAACTGGCTGCTGGAACCATAAAGAGTCGAAACCTGTTTCGGCCCAAAAGCCTGATAAAGGGTTTTTTCCAATCGTTCCGGGGAAATACCCAGAGAGGCTGCCTTGTCCCGGTCGATCTCCACCATGGCCTGGGTTTTGGCCAATTGCATGTCGGAAGTGACATTCTGGAACCCAGGCAACTCACGCAATTGTTTTTCCAGTTTGTCCGCCCAGGTAAACAATTCCTCGGTTTCCGTCCCCTGGAGGGTAAATTGATATTGACTCTTGGTCAGGCGCGTACCAATGCGAATGGAGGGAATATTCTGGATGAACGCCTTGATCCCTGGAACCTTGACCAGTTTGGGACGCAATCGTTTGACAATTTCATCGGCATGCGGGCGTTGGTTCATAGGTTTTAACCGTATGAAAATCCTCCCATTATTGAGGGCGGAAGGCGTTGAACCGCCACCAATGAAAGACATGACGCAGGTGGCAATGGGTGTCGAAAAAACCGATATCCTGTTCGGCTTCGGTAAAACAAAGGATCTGTCCGGTGTCTTCCGTGGGCATGAATCCTTTGGGCATGTCCTGCCCCACCTGAATGGACCAAACGGCCATACCGAAAAAAAGCAGGAGGACCACACGACGGTAGCGGATGGACACATCCAGGGAACGGGCATACCCCCTTTTCAGGGCAAGGAAAGCCGCCTCGCTGCCCCGGATAATCAAATTGGCCCGGGAAGGATCATGGGGTTTGAGAATGCGGGAACACAGCATCGGAGTCAAAGACAGAGAAACAACGCCGGAGAGGATCACCGCCGCCATGATGGCAATGGCAAATTCGTGCAATAGACGTCCCAGGATCCCCTCCATGAATAGGACGGGAAGAAAAACAGCCGAAATGGAAAGCGTCATGGAGACAATGGTAAAAGAAATTTGCCGTCCCCCATCCAGAGAAGCCTGCCAGGCCGTTTTCCCCTCTTCCATGTTACGTATGATGTTTTCCAGCATGACAATGGCGTCGTCCACCACCAAACCTACCGACAGGGTAAGGGCCATGAGGGAAATGATATTGATACTCATATCCAGATACAGCATGAGGGGAAAAACCCCCACCAGGGAAATGGGGAGGGCGAGACTGGGGATCAACGTTGCCGAGGCGTTGCCCAAAAACAGGTAGGTCACCAACACCACCAGAGCGAGAGAAAACAGCAGGGTGAGTTGAACATCGCGTACCGACTCACGAATACTGACGGAACGATCATAGAGAATGTTCAGTTCCACGGCGGCAGGAAGTTGTTTAAGAAGGGTGGGGACAACCTCGCGGATGGCATCGGCGACGGCGATGGTATTGGAGCCAGGTTGGCGTTGGATGGCCAGGACAACCCCCTGGGTGGTATTGAACCAGGCGGCGGACAGATCATTCTCTGGGCCATCGATAACTCGGGCAACCTCATCCAAACGCAGGAGAACCCCATTGTTCTGGTTGATGATGATGGATCGGAAACTTTGGGCCGTCAGCATGCGATTGGGGGTTTCCAGGGAGGTCAGTCGATTGGGACTGATGAGAAAACCACTGGGCAGGTTGGGATTGTTTTGTTGGATGGCCTGCTCCACGTCTTCCAGGGAAAGGTTGTTGGCTGCCAGGGCGTTGGGGTTGACCTTGACCCGTACCGACGGACTTTGGCGACCGTAAATACTCACCTGGGCCACTCCGGGGAGTATGGAAATGCGTTGGGAAAGGGTGGTATCGGCAAAATCGGAAATGTTGGTCAGGGGAAGCGTTTCCGAGGTCAAAGCAATATAAAAAATGGGTTGATCGGCAGGATTGACTTTGCGAAAAGAGGGGGTGGAAGTCATGTTGCTGGGTAATCGCCGTTGCGCCAAAGAAATGGCCGCCTGGACATCCTGGGCGGCGGCGTCAATGTCTCGATTCAGAGTAAACTGAAGGGAAATCTGCGTCGATCCCATGCTGCTGGTGGAGGTCATGGTTTCAAGGCCGGCAATGGTGGAAAATTCTTTCTCCAAAGGCAGGGCGACCGAATTGGCCATGGTGTCAGGGGAAGCCCCAGGGAGGGATGCGGAAACCTGCAACGTGGGATAATCCACCGTGGGCAACGCGGCAACCGGCAGCAGGCCATAGCTCAATAAACCGAAAAACAGAAGACCCACCATGCAAAGGACGGTGGTTACCGGTCGATGGATAAAAAAGGCAGTGATGTTCATTTTTTATCACCCTGCCCTTTTTTCTCCGGATCGGTCTCTTTGGACTTTGCAGTTTCCACCTTGGCCCCAGGTTTGAGGCGCCATTGGCCCACGGTGACAACCATTTCCCCAAGATTCAGGCCGGTGTCGATAACCGCTTCTTCCTTGCTTTCCTGGGCGAGGGTGATGGAACGCTGCTCGACAGTTGCATCCGGTTTGACCACATAGACAAAAATTCCCTTGGTGCCGGTTTGGACGGCCTGGGCAGGAATGACCAGGGCGTTGGGGCGGTCAAACAATTTTAACTCGACGGAAACAAACAATCCCGGCCAAAGGCGACGCTTGCCGTTGTCCGCCTGAGCCTTGAGGCGAATGGAGGCGGTTTGGCGATCAATGGCGTTATCAATGGAAAGCAAGGTGGCGGGCACAGGAGCGATCCCCTCCCGGTCGGAGGTGACTTGCAGCGTCAAAGGGGCTTGGGCATGGTTGTCGCGAATGCTTGCCAGATGGTGTTCGGCAACGGAAAAGGAAATGCACATGGGATCCATCTGGTTGATGACCACCAGGGGAGCCGTATCGTTGGCTTTGACGACGTTACCGGGTTGCATGAGGATGCGCCCGGTCATCCCCGCAATGGGGGCAGAAATACGGGTAAAGCCCAGTTGCAGTTCTCCTTCGGCAATGGCGGCCCGGTCTGCGGCAACACTGGCCTCCGCCATTTTCCGGTTGGCCACCATGGACGCCAGATTTTCCTCGGAGGCTATCTTCTCCTTGTTCAGGAGCGTTTGGCGACGCTCCTTGGAGTGGGCCTGTTCCAGTTGGGCCAGGTCTTTGTCAAGATTGGCTCGCAACTGGGCCAGACGGTGGCGATAGCGTCGATCATCCAAATCGAAAAGCGGATCTTTTTCCCGCACCTCCTGGCCATCGGTGACATAGGCCCTGGTGATTTCTCCGTCAACCTGGGCTTTGATCGCCACCGTCCGGCAACTTTCGGCGTTACCCACGGCGTGGATGATCAGAGGAATATTTTTTTGGACGACCGCAACGGTAGTGACCGGAGTGGACGGATTGTCCATTTTTTTCTTGCCAGCCTCCTCCCCCTTGGAACAGGATGCCAGAAAGGATCCAAAAAGGATGACCAAAGCAAAAAAATGGGACCTGAAAAGTGATATTTCCATACGGGGATGTCCTTTGGGGGTAAATCACTCATTGGATTTTATTTGGTACATATCAAGAAAACTGCCTCCGCCAATTCCACTTGGAGCACGCCTGTGTGGGATAGTACCCCTTTCCTAGGCTATCACAAGACCCTCTTCTCCTCCAACCAGACATGGGTCACAGGTTTTTGCTCTATTTTCGGCGACATTGCAATATTGCAGCGTTTCCATTACCTTTGACGCTCGGGTGAAGGGAAGCCAAGGGGGGGGGCCATCGAGCCTCCTAGCATCGCCAAAGCACGATAATCCCTGGTAAAGGTTGCGGTCATGGTACGTCTAGTAAGCAGATCCAACAATCATGGTATAGTCCTACACCTGTTCCTGGGCATCCTGTCCCTGTTCTTTTCCCTGTCCCAACCCATGGCGGCGGAAGGGACAGGCGGTCAAAACAGCGTATCTGCGGCTGCCCAGCCTTCCGGTCCGGTTCATGCGGGACGGATCACATTTCTGGAAAAGACAGTTCGGCTTGAGGGCGAATCCGGTACACGGACGCCTGTGCTAAACGATCCGATTCTGGTTTCCGACACATTGATCACCGAAGCCGCATCCAAGGCCGTTATCACCTTCAGGGACGGTTCCAAAATGACCGTGGGCCCCGATTCCCGGATTCGGGTGTCGGAGTATTCTTTCAGTCCGGCAGAGAGCCAGGCCACCAGTGCCGTGGACATCGTCAAGGGTGCCTTTCGCTACAACTCCGGATTCAAGGTTAAAAAACCCAGTGTCAGCTTCAACACCCCCATGGCATTGGTTGGAGTGCGGGGAACAGCACTTGAGGGGGTGGTCGAGGAAAATGTCCCTTTCTTCATGATGCTTTCCGAAGGGGAAGGCTTGTTGAGTAACAAGGGCGGCCAGTTGCCTTTGAGTTCTGGACAGGCCACCGCCTTTTCCAGTGGCCGCGTGTTGCCTCCGGGAGCCGATAAAATGCCCCCCACCCTGACCGAACAAGGGATGGGTTATGTGGTTGCGGAGTTGGGATCGGCGGAGCCTCCGTCTCCCACCTTGACCCCGGAGCAGATTTTGATCGATGCACAAATGAACCAGCTTTCCATAACCGATCAACAACGTGCGTCAAAAACCGACCCCAGAAAAAAACAAAGCCTTTTAGCCCCCTCCTCCCTTTTTTTCACTGACTTAACCCCGGCTTCGGCGTGGAAAACCTTTGCGGATGGGTGGGGACGACAGGACTTTCTTGTCACCAGTGCTTTTGCTGCTGCCAGGGAATCCCTGGCTCTGCTGGTGGATGCGGGAAAGTTGAACATGTTTGATGCCGCCAGTCCGCCCTCCGAGGCCAAGGCCAATTTATTGGCTCAAGCTTCGCGACAATATCCCAATGCCGCCGCCAATGTTGCCAACCATTCCAACAGCCAGCAACAGCAAACCAAGGCCAATCAGCAGACATCCACAAAAACGGTCATATCCGGTGCCACCCAGGTTGCCCCGAATCTGGATGAAGTGGCGCAGATTGTAGGAGCAGCGGTGGGTGCCAGTTCCGATGTCGCCAGCCTGGTCGTCGAGACTTCGGTGAGCGGGTCACCTGGCAGGAATCGGACTGGGCGTTTCTGCGGCGGCGGTCAATGCCATGCCAGCGGATGTACAAGCTCAAGCTGCCGTGCAGGTATCGGCCGCTACGGTGGCCATAGCTCCAGAAGCAGCGGTGGCCGTGGCAACCATGGTTACCAGGGCGGCAGGTGCCGGAGCGGCCGCCAGTATTGCGGCCGTCGTAACCCAGTTGGCCGGGGCCTCTGCGGCAGCGGATATTGCCTCTGCTGTCACCAAGGAGGCTGGGTCCGCCAGTGCCGCCTCGGTGGCGGCGGCGGTGACCCAGGTTGCGGGCAAGGCGGCGGCAGCGGATATTGCCGCTGCGGTTACCAAAGTTGGAGGTTCCGAGGTGGCCGCTTCGGTGGCCGCTTCGGTGGTCCAAATGGCGGGTGCGGATGTCGCGGCGGCTGTGGCCAATTCCGTCACCAGGGAAGCCGGACCCGGTGTCAACGGTGCCGTCGCAGGGGCAGTCATTCAGTCCTCTGGTGCCAATGCTGCCGATGTCGTGGCGGCAGTAGCCAAAGCTTCTGGCATGAGTACGGATTCCATCAATCAGGCGGTCAGGGACAGCAGTAAGGAAGTAGCCAGTGCCATAGCCAACTCAAACGCTGCAAACGTAAATGCCAAACAGGCCGCCAGCACCGTTTCCCAGGCTGCGACCGATGCCGGTGCAATCAAGGAATCCGTAAAGGGTATCGAACAAGTTGTTCCCAGTCTGGAACGGGCGGCAGATCCCAACCAGAACACACCTCCCCCGGCGGAAGAGGTAAAGCCAAAACCAGAGGAAAAGACTGAACCTGTGGAAGATGTCGTACCACCAGAACCGGCGAGTCCTTCCTGAAAGATGAATGGATAGACAAATACCCATCTGTTTTTGAATCTTGCGTGAGGCTCTTGCCCATGGCATTGGTGTGCTCTTGACGAAAAAAGATGGCTCCACCAAAAACACCCTATTTTCTTCTCTTATCGGCCACATTCTCAAAGTATCGGAAAAACAAAGTTTGGCAAAAATTATTGCGGAGGTTAAGGGGGGGATCATCCCCCCCGGCGGGGTTTGGGGCAGCGCCCCAAGGTTTTGTCTTTGAATTTAAACAAAAAGCTTCATCGCCTGAGGGGGGTTGGGGGCGAAGCCCCCAAGGTTTTGATTCCTGCCCGGAGGGCATGATGTTCCGATAAATTGTCATTTCTGACTTCTGAAAAAGTATCGTAAATTCAAACTGTTGCAAACTTGCGTGTAACGGTATGGGTTAAGGGGGGGATGATCCCCCCCTTGCTGCGGTTTGGAGGCGGAGCCTCCAAGGTTTTGTTTTTGACTTTAAACAAATTGCTCCCTTCACTGTTTTTGACTTTGATTTTTGCCCGCAGGGCATCATGTTCGCTGAATTTTTTCATGTTTGCTTCATCGACTGCAATGCTACTACAATGGATGCCATGAAGATCACTTACGACCCGGTTAAGCGGGAAAAGACTCTTCGTGCCAGGAGCCTTGATTTTGAGCGAGCAAACGAGGTGTTTGCCCGACACCACTTTACCTGGACTGACCTGCGTAAAGACTACGGCGAGTCACGCTTTATTACTGTTGGTAAGTTGGATGATCGCATGGTTATGATGGCATGGACTCGGCGAAGGGACGCCTTCCACATTATTTCTTTGAGGAAAGCCAATGACAGAGAACAAGCAAAGTATGGAAGCAGAGTGGATTGACCCGGATGATGCTCCAGAATTAACGGATGCCTTCTTTGAAGAGGCAGATGAGTACATTGGTGATAGGCTGATTCGGCGTGGCCGCCACGCAAATACTGAGAAAAGCATTTCTGTTGGGGCATATTCCACTACCAGCGAAGATGCCGTAGTCTTCTCCGCGTAAATCGTGGATTTCAGGATAACCCATATCAAGAAGGACATGTTCCATCCGTAACCCCATCAGGTACGCTTACCCGCCCACACCAGGGTTTATTTAAGGTGTTAGGATAGTTTTTTATTGTTATATTATTTAGAAATTTAAATTATCGAATGTCAACACCCTGGGAATTGTCATGAAAAATATAAAAATGTGGAAAAAACTGGCTGTTGGTTTTGGGTCTGTATTGTTGCTTATGTTGACCATCTATCTGACCGCTTTGTACGTGATCGAAACTTATAAAATCAACGGCCCGTTGTATGATAAAATCATACAAGACAAGGATCTTCTTGCCGATGTTCTACCGCCTCCCCTCCACGTTCTTGAATCATGGGAGGTGCTCTTGGATATGTATCACTTCACCACAAAGGAAGAAATTCACCCACTTTCCGAAAAACTGGATACCTTGAAGAAGGAATACGATCAACGCCGTGAATATTGGCAAAAAGCGACCTTGGATCCAAAACTTGTTTCCCTTATGGATCAAGCCAACGAGACGGTCAGTGAATTTTATGATTTGGGCAGAAATCAATATCTGAAATCTTTACTCGATGGTGATCGAAACCAGACGCTGATCCTGTTGCAACGCTTGGGAGACCTCTACGGCAGGCATCGAAAATCCGTCGATGCGGTAGCGGCCTACGCTTCCAAACTCGCTGAGGAAATAGAAACGTCTGCCGAGAAAGAAGTTTCTGTCGCAATTCCTATAATTTCCATTATTTCCCTGCTATCCGTTTTATGTGGTGCTGTCATCGCCTGGTCTATCAATCGCTCGATCACCATTCCCCTGACCAAAGGGGTGAATATGGCCAAGGCGTTGGCATCGGGTGATCTTACGGCGCGGATGGATGTTAGGCAAAGTGACGAGGTTGGTGTTCTGGCGGTTGCGCTCAACGGAATGGCTTCTTCTCTCGAGCAGATCGTTGTGGATATTGTTTCCAAGGCCAAGCAGGTGGACACGGCGTCGATTGAAATGAGTCGGGTTTCCGGCGATCTGAACAGAAATGCCTCGGAGTTGGATCTTAAAGCGCGACATGTGGCCGTTTCCAGCGAGGAATTGAGTGCCAATATGGACACCATGTCTGCCGCAGCGGAGCAAATGTCAGCGAATTTAGGGACTGTCGCCGTTGCCGCCGAGGAGATGGCCACCAACATGAACACCATTGCTTCCGCAGCCGAGGAAGCCAACATCAACCTGAGTACAGTTTCTGATTCTGGCAACCAGGCCAGTGTTCGTATGAGCCAGGTCAAGGACACCGTCTTGCGGACCGACCAGAACGTCAGTGCCGTAGCTTCGGCAGTGGAGCAAATGATGACATCTCTGTCGCAAGTTCGGCAACAATGCCAGTCTGCCGCCAAAGTGGCCAGCCTTGCCAGCGAAAAAGTTTTGAGTACCTACCAAACCATGGAAAAGCTGTCTGTTTCCGCCAAAGAGATCGAACAGGTAGTGAAAGTTATCAACGATATTGCGAGCTTGACGAACCTGTTGGCACTCAACGCCGCCATTGAAGCCGCCGGTGCTGGCGATGCGGGTGTTGGATTTTCGGTCGTGGCAGTCGAGGTCAAGGATTTGGCGCGCCAGACCACCGAAGCGACCCGCATGATTGCGGGTAAAATCGAAGAAATTCAGACGAATGCCAATAACGCCGGCGGTGCTACCCGTGAAGTGACTCAAATTATCGAACAACTCAACTTTTCCAATTCCGCCATTCTGCACTCTGTGGAGGAGCAGACCTTGACTTTGAAGGATGTTTCCATGGCCACAGCCGAGGCGTCCAAGCAGATGAATGAAGTGACGGAACAGGTCAACGAGGCTTCCTTTGGCATTGAGGAGGTCGCGCGAAGTGTCGTGGAAATTGCTTCTGGCATTGGGGAGGTCACGCGTAGCGTGCTGGAAGCGACCACCGGGGTTGGTGAGGTTACCCGACGCATCAGCGAGACATCCAAAGGGGCCGAGGAGGTCAACGGCAACGTTGCGGTAGCCTCCCAATCGATCCGGGAAGTGGCGGAAAATATGGGTCATGTCAATCGATCCGCCGAAGAACTTCTCGTCATGGGTTCTTCGGTTGGCAAACAGGCCCATGAAATGGCGTCCATCGCTACCAGCCTGAGTGCCAAGCTCTCCGGTTTCCGGACAGCCAGCACATGACAACGGGACGTTTTCTTGCGTATCGGAAAAACAAAATTTGGCGTTTTTTTTCGGAGGTCCGGGAGGGATCACCCCCCCCTTGCTGCGGTTTGGAGGCGGCAGCCCGCAAGGTTTTGGTTCTTGCCCGTAGGGCATGAGATTCGTTCGAGTACCATGGTCCAGCCAAAATGGCCGGACCATGGACCCAAAACAGGTGACAAATGTCACCTATCCCCCCTCTGAAAGTCCCCCCTCTGAAGGCCTCCCCTGAAGGCCTCCCCTGAAGGCCTCCCCTGAAGGCCTCCCCTCTGAAGTTTCTTGAACATGATGCCCTACGGGCATAAAGTCAAAATCAAAACCTTGGGGCGCTGCCCCAAACCCCGCCGGGGGGGATGATCCCCCCCGGACCCCCGCAATAATTTTTATTATTTTTTCCACACACATATCGCCGCAGAGTCAACACGAACCCATCATGATTTCCGAGGCGAGCCACATTCTTGAGAGGAGAGTTTAACCGCGCTTAAAAAAGAAAACATCACCCATTTGGGTTAGAAACGCAGCTATTTTCATTTTTTTGTGGTATTAGGATGAGAAGCTAACAAGGATTGCGGAATATTTCGCAACCCAAACCGGCCAAGGTGAAAATAATTATCAGTCTGATGTAAGTAGAAAAACAGAAATGATCACAACTATTGATCGTCAAATTCTGACCTGCATTGATGCCCTATATAATGCAGCCGTGGATCAAAGAAAACTGGAACCTGCGCTAGGGACTATTTCCAAATCTCTAGACGCCGATGGGTGCCATTTGGTTCATCATGATAGACGGAATCCTTTACTTGATATATCCATACTTTATAGTGAAGGCCCCATATTATGGAACGAAACCCTGGCAAAAAAATTTCAGGGTTTGATTTTTGACGATCCGCGTATTATTTTAGCGAATAGATTTCCGGAGAAACCAATATCTTGTCGTGCTTACCTGACCGACAAGGAGCTTCATGCTTCTCGCGTATACCAGGAGGTTCTTCGTTTTTCCAAGGCCGAATATACCCTGGGGGTCAATCTTCCCGGAAGCAACGACGATGTTGTGACTGGGCTTGCGCTGTTTCGCTCCCCCGGAAGGCAGCCTTTTGACCAGAAAAGCTGCGATTTTCTTGGAGAACTGGTTCCGCATATTAAACGACTTTTTGTAATACAAAAAAGGCTTATAATGCTGGATATGGGCCATCGTATGACAGTTGACGCTCTAGACCATATTCCCATGGGAATATTCATCGTCAATGACCAACTGCAAATCCGCTTCGCCAACGCAAGTGCCAAGGAATTGTTTTATAATGCCGAAGGATTCCGTGCAGGTTCAAGTCGCTTGATGGTTTATAATCCCAACGAATACGCTGATTTGCAACATTTGGTAGTCCATGCCACGCAGACATCACCAAACCAACCAACCCAGCATCCCAGGACGATCTGTTTGACCGGAGAAGGACAGGATGTCACACTGACAGCCATGGTTTCTTCTCTTTCGCTGGCTAACCTGCCTCTACAGGCAGGTGCTTTGGAACAATCGCTTGCGGTAATATTTGTCACAGACCCACGCAAGCCTCAGGAAGCACCACCGGATCTGCTGCGACGCATGTTTGGTCTTACCCGAAAGGAGGCTGAAATTGTCGAACAATTGGTCATAGGTCGCTCTCTCCAGAAGGCTGCGGAATTTCTGGGAATGGCAGAAAACACCGCCCGTACCCATATCAAGGCAGTATTTTCAAAAACCAATACGTCGCAGCAGGCCGATGTGGTACGTCTGGTGCTTTCTTCCCCCGTGTGGATCCAGAAAACCAGTTCAAAACGAGTTTCTGGAACACCATTCGATCCATTGTCGCAATCGCCACAGCGACACAAGATTTTAGGCATCCTGCCACCCAAACAGACTTTCACAGGAAAGAACTAACTCGATAAAATAATATATTAAAAGTTTGCATTTTTAACCAAAGTCTTACAAACCGGTTTTCTCTGCATAAAAGGATAAAACACAATCCGAGCCAGCAAGCACACAGATCTTAAATTGTTCACCATAGAAACAAAATCCAACCAAAGAGCCATCCATGAATAACACCCTTGCAGAACGCATCAAACAGGCTAGAAAATACGCAGGCCTTACACAAAAAGAACTCGCCGACAAGGTAGGCCTCAGCCAAACCGCTGTTCACAAAATTGAATGTGGTCGTTCGGCTTCGTCCAGAAGGACCGTTTCCATCGCCCTGACGTGCGGTGTCGATCCTGTTTGGCTTGACACCGGGCGCGGCGATATGGCCCTTCCTGGCGGTGCCCTCAACGTTGGCGAAGACGGCGTAGCTACCCGAACCTATCCGCTGTTGGCCCGAGTTCCTTTGATAACCTGGGACGAACTGGCCAAATATTGCGGCGAATCTGTTGAGAACTTCAAACCGGAATCCCGATCCTGGATACCTGTGGCACCCAAAGCCAGTGAGCACACCTTCGCCCTGAAAGTGCCCGACGACTCGATGGTGCCAGAATTTCAAGAAGGCGAAATCATCGTCATCGACCCGATGGTAAAAAGCTCGCACAACCAGTTTCTGGTTGCGCGTGAAGGTACCAACCGGCCAACGTTCAAGCGGCTTATTGACCATGGAAATATTCAGTATCTTAAGCCGCTCAACGACAGATACCCGATGATTGAGGTAAAAGGTGGAATTCATGTCTGTGGCGTGGTGGTCTGCAAGTACAAGGAATATCCATAAAACGATATTTTGACGTATCGGAAAAACAAAGTTTGGCAAAAATTGTTGCGGTGGCGTGGGGGGACATCCCCCCGGACTGCGGTTTTGAGGCGGCAGACTACAAGGTTTTCTTTTAACTTTGATTTTTTCTGCCCCCCAAGGGGGAGGCTAGGGGGAGCCGTGTTCAAGATGATTTTGGCCATTGCCCTGGGGGGGGCCATCGGTTCTGTGGGTCGGTATCTGATTTCCGGTTGGATAACCGTTTGGCTGGGACGTGGATTTCCGTGGGGAACCCTGTTTGTCAACGTCGTTGGCTCATTTCTCATGGGGGCACTGTTTCAGGTGTTTTCGGAGCGAATCCCCACCCAGACCCTCTGGCGAACCGCCCTGCTGGTCGGTTTGCTTGGCGGTTTTACCACCTTTTCTTCCTTCTCCCTGGAATCCCTTCAGCTGATCCAAAACGGGGAACTCCGACTGTTCCTGATCAATGTTGGCTTAAGTGTCTTGTTGTGCCTCATCTGTGTTTGGGCAGGGCTGTCCCTGGCTCGAACAGTTTGATCGAGGGCTTTTTTATGGCTGCCATCGGCAAGGAAACATCGCAATGAAAACTGAATTCCTGGAAAAAATACGCCAAAGACAATCTGTCATTGGCGTCCTCGGCCTGGGTTACGTCGGTCTTCCCCTGGCACTACGTTTCCTTGAAGAAGGATTTACCGTGGCAGGGTTTGACATCGATGCCAAAAAGATTGACAAACTGGAACGGGGAGAAAGCTATATTGAACATCTCCCCGCCCAGCCTTTCTATGAGGCCATCCAAAAAGGGACTTTTTGGGGAACGACCGATTTTTCCCGAATCGCCAAGGCCGATGCCATTATTCTTTGTGTCCCCACCCCGCTCAATCGCAACCGGGAACCCGATATTTCCTTCATCACCGGTTCCATGACTTCCATCTTGCCATATTTACGCCCCGGACAACTCCTTTCCCTGGAGAGCACGACCTATCCTGGGACAACCGCTGAACATATCGATCCTCGTGTCAGAGAAAAGGGACTGGTCATCGGTAAAGATTTTTTTGTCGTTTATTCCCCCGAGCGGGAAGACCCGGCCAATGCGGAATTTTCGACGCGGACCATCCCCAAAGTATGCGGTGGCACGACCGCCGCTTGCCTTGAAGCGGGAGTGGCCCTCTATGGGGCCATCATTGACCGTATCGTACCAGTTTCTTCCACCGCAGTGGCAGAAATGGTCAAAATTTTGGAAAACACCTACCGCTCCGTCAATATTGCCTTGGTCAACGAGTTGAAACTTGTCGCAGATCGAATGGATATGGATATTTTTGAGATCATCAACGCTGCGGCAACAAAACCTTTTGGTTTCAAACCGTTTTTCCCTGGACCCGGTCTGGGAGGGCACTGTATTCCCATTGATCCTTTCTACCTGACATGGAAGGCCCGGGAGTACGGGCTTAACACCCGTTTTATCGAACTGGCGGGTGAGGTCAACACCTCCATGCCCGATTATGTCATTACCAAGGTGACTGACGCCCTGAACGATCATGGCAAGGCCATGCGTAACGCCAAAATATTAATTTTAGGTCTGGCTTACAAAAAGAACATCGATGATGTTCGGGAATCCCCAAGCTTTGTCTTGTTGACGCGACTGATGGCCAAGGGGGCTGTTGTTGATTATTCCGACCCGCATGTCGCCGCCATTCCCCCCATGCGCGCCTATTCGATCAAAAAAACAAGCGTCGCCATTACCAAGGAAAATCTGTCGGGTTACGATTGTGTGGTTGTGGCCACCGATCATGACCGGTTTGATTGGGAGTTGATTGAGCAGAATTCGGCCCTGATTGTCGATGCTCGCGGACGATTCAATACCGTCAAGGGTAGAATCATACGTGCGTGATGCGCGAAAAAAAACTGCGGCCTGTTTGCTGTCCTGGCCTGGAAATACAAAATTTCTCTCAAAGGAACAATCCATGTCGATCATTCCAGTGATTTTGTCCGGAGGATCCGGAACACGGCTGTGGCCCCTTTCGCGAGAAGCCTACCCCAAACAGTTTTTACCACTCATCGACGACATGTCTCTGTTTCAATCGACCCTCAAACGTTTTCTGGGGGTCGCGGGTATCCAGTCGCCCCTGATCATCTGCAATGATCAACATCGTTTTGTGGTGGCGGAGCAAGCGCGCGCGGTCGATGCCAATCTTTCGGGCATCATTCTGGAACCGGTGGGACGCAACACCGCCCCAGCCGTTGCGGCGGCCACCCTGTTTGCCCTGGAAAAACACCCCGAGGCCATCCTCCTGATCCTTCCGGCGGATCATCTCATGGCTGACCTGCCGGAATTTCATCGTGCCGTGCAGCAGGGCTTGGGTTACGCACAAGCGGGCCGGGTTGTAACCTTTGGCATTGTCCCCAAAAACCCTGAAACCGGATTTGGCTACATTCACCGGGGAAACACCAGTGCTGACGGTCCGGGTTTTCAGATTCAGCGTTTTGTCGAAAAACCGGACTTGGCAACAGCCCGGTCTTATGTGGATTCTGGGGAATATTATTGGAACAGCGGCATGTTCATGTTCTCGGCCAAGGTAATGCTTTCCGAGATGGACCGGCATGCCCCGGATATCACCAAGTCTGTCGGGGAATCGTTGGCCAAATCAATCAAGGACTTGGATTTCATCCGACTGGACCATGACGCTTTTGCGACGAGCCAAAAAATTTCCATCGACTACGCCGTGATGGAAAAAACCGACCTGGGGGTTGTCCTGCCTTTGGATGCGGGGTGGAGCGATGTTGGCTCCTGGTCGGCACTTTGGGGGGTAGGCTCCAAGGATGCCCAGGACAATGTCATCATCGGCGATGTGCTGATGCACGAAATCGATCATTGTTACATTCGCTCCGAGAGCCGATTGGTTGCGGGGGTTGGTCTTTCAAATCATGTAATCATTGAGACGGCGGACGCCGTCCTGGTGGCGGCACGGGATCGCGTCCAGGATGTCGGTGGAATCGTCAAAAAACTACAGCAACTTGGCCGACGTGAACACATCAACCGACAACGGGTTTTCCGCCCCTGGGGCAGTTTTAAATGTTTGAACATTGAGGACAGATTCCAGGTCAAACGGATACGGGTCAATCCCGGTGCAACTTTATCGTTACAGATGCACCACCATCGCGCCGAGCATTGGATTGTCGTCCGAGGGACGGCTCAGGTCACACGCGGCGAAGAATCCTTCCTTTTGACAGAGGATCAGTCCACCTACATTCCCCTGGGGGTTCGCCATCGCTTGGCCAACCCGGGGAAAATTCCTCTGGACATCATTGAGATCCAATCCGGAAGCTACCTTGGGGAAGACGATATTGTCCGCTTCGAAGACAACTACGGTCGGTCTTCGGACTAAATCCCCGCAATAATTTTTGCCAAATTTTATTTTTTCCGATACGTCAAACTGAGGTTAAATTTCCAGCCATCCCCGCATACGGGAATAGAACAGGGCCAGGTACTCTCGGGAAACTTCCCTGAAAAAAACCATACGATCAACCGTTCTCAGCGGAGTCAGCTCATAAGGTTCGGCTGCGACGACCGGTCCGGTGATATTTTTTTTCAGCAGAAGCCTTTTAATCCTGTATGTGTGGTAAGCGGAGGAAACATAAATCGAACGATTAAAATTAAAACGATCTTTAAAACGGGCCACCATGGAAGTAATGTCTGCGTAGGTATTGGATGTTTCACTGTGGCTCAGGATGTCTTCTCGGGGGATACGATGGTATCGTACCAAATCTTCCGCCATCAATTCAGCGTATGAGAGTCCACTTTTCCCCCGAGGACCGCCGCCGAGAGTCATTATTTTCGGTGCTGCATGCTGACGGTAAAGATCGACACCCTTGCGCAAACGCACCATTGTCGAAAAATCCGGCAGTCCATCGGGATAAATACCAGCCGCGAAAATGACGATCAACTCCCCTTGTCCTGGCACTTCATCGACGATGAGGGGACGATAGAGAATCTCGGTCAACGGAGTAAACAGAACAACAGACACCCCCATACCAACCGCGAGCAGTACGCGGTGAGGCCATTGGGCAAATCGCTGGAATCGGGCCAGAAGCAACCACGGTTGCCGTCTGTCCTCTGGACCATGCGTATGATTCCTCATGTCAACCTTACCCACTTGCGAACATGATGCCCTGCGGGCAAAAAAAGCAAAACCTTTGGAGTCTGCCGCCTCCGAACCGCAACACGGGGAGGATGATCCCCCCTGTCCCAAATTTCAACCTCCCCGTCCACTGAAATTTCTCAAATCTGGCTCCCATTTTATCCATTCTGGCCGGATGAACCCATCGGAAGGGGCAGGTAGGCTTCCGCGTCACCATTCACCACATTCGCGGTTTGAACTCCGGTTCGTTGGCCAAGGCAACGGCCTCTCCCGACTGGACGATCACGAACAGTCCCTGA
>JACSDG010000234.1 GCA_015660855.1 Magnetococcales bacterium | reverse complement strand
GCAGTCACGCCAACATCAATCACGCCCATACGATCACTCCCACCATCTTCTCTAAATTGTCAGGTGTCCAGTGTATCACACATCATTGTCACACAGGGGGTCGAGATTTCACGCAAAAGGCAATAAAGAACATTGGCTACCCTGGTGGCACGATTCCCAACGCCTCTGTGTTCACCGATGGAACCTACTGGTACTGGTCAGACGACTTCAAGAATGCTGCGAATCCACGGCGCTTGAACTGGTTCGGTCTGTTCAAGAAGGACGAAGGCGTTTTGCAAATTTCGGTCGAGATAAACACTGCATACGAAGAGCGCAATGACAGAGTCGCAGGGTTCTTTGCTCGCGACATCAATACCAAATTGGTCTACCTTCTACATTCTGGACGCGTGGGCGGTGGAGTTAGAGGCGTTGGTAGATCCACCTTTTTGGCATGGAGCGACCCGCATCTTGTAGATGTCGTTGATTCATCTGGGGGTGTCCGAAAGGGTGTACTGGTTATGCCAATCGATGGCAAAACTGCAAGCCGTTCTGCTGTCCGGTATGTTGATACTATTGCCCGCTTCAAACAGGCTGTTCGCGCCGGCGACATGGAAACGCCTGAGTTTCAGCGCAAGAAAAAAGAATACGACGACTTTTACTCCGAAGCGCGCGGTAGGCGAAAGGGGCGGCGACCTGCCGAGATAGACTATTTATCCCGTCATGGCGACATTGTTGATGCTTTGAATTCCTGGCGCATGTCGGAACCACTTCCTAAAGGAGGACGCCTTGTCAAAAATGTCATGATCGACATGGGGGTGGAAGTCGATAGTGATCTTGTCGAGGTTTTCGAAGTCAAGACAAGTACGGCGCGATCAGACGTCTATGGTGCCATCGGCCAACTCATGGTTCATGGCACAGCGGCGGACTGCCGACGAGCAATCATCCTGCCTCACAGAGAAGCAATTGCTGATGACTTGAAAGGCGCGCTACAGAGGCTCAGTATTGAGCTTCTGACATTCAAGCTGGACGAACAGAAGGCAACGATCCTTTGACGCCAAACCCATCATGTCACCGGCACTGCGCGGTAAAGCCGCGCATCACCGGTGAATTCAGACGTTACCCTTGGCAAACTCCCGGAGTGACAGTCCCGGCGGTTGGATGCCATATGAGTCTCCACTCATGGTTCGAATTTCGACTACACTCACCCCACCGATGTGTAGTCGAATTCCACTCCAACAGGAGGTTCCGTTCAATTTTCGAATTTTTCAGACAGAAAATGGCATCGCATTGCTGTCAGAAGCTGTTTTGATTCAGAGTTGTTTTTTTTGTTGGTAGTTTTAGCAAAGGTTGTTTCTATTCAAGCAACTAGTTTATTTTTTTGCAGTAAACGTAAATATTTTTATAATAATATGAGAATATAAATAATTTTACGCTAGGCTGTGAACTTAGGCAAATCCAGACCGAGAGAATAAATTTTAAGTTGTTAAATTTTAATAAAATACCAACTATTATAAGTATCGGAAAAACAAAAAAATCGAGGCCCTTTCAGCCATAAATATAATTTATTGTAAGGATAAATTTTTCTTTGCTTGTGGTGTCTGCTGACCGGTTTTGAAGCTTCTTACCCTGGCATTTTGATCAAAAAGATCCCAAAACCCAGAAAAAAGAAGCAACTATCCTATGGCATGGAGGATCAGGCAAAAGCAGATTGAAATTTAACCCGCATCAAAGAGAGGGATGTGGGGATATACGCATCAACGAAGACCATGACCTTTCGGCAGATTTTGCAAAGCATGGGATCTTCTCCGCGAAATGCGGTTTGCCGTTCACGCCAGTTCGGTGCCGGTTTGATGGCGATAGGTTTATCGAGCAGTTTGTCAGTGATTTCTTTGTACTGATTCTTTACTCGGCTTGCCAGTAGTCCATAGTGCCGAATGACGTTGAAGTAATGTGGAGGGATGTGGCGAACATTATGCCCCTTCGGGGCAAGAAAATCAAAAGCAAAACCATCGCATTATCCCATCGCCTTGCGACACAGGCCTGGGGTGTCCAAAAACGGCCTTTTTGGCTCAATTACCTTGCCCGGAATTTGGGCCTTAAGGCGATCCCGTTTTCTTACTCAATGCCAGGAGCAGCTTGGCTTTGAGTGTTCATGACCGCATTCCTGGGTCCAAAAACCGATCAAACATGAGAATTTTCTCTGTTTTTTCATATTGTTACTGAATATTGTATGGGCCTAACGTTAACTGACCGATTGGCATCACCATCCAAGCAGAATGGCATTTCAGATGTGCGAATGGCGATCTCCAACACAGGGGTCCAAAAACCAGACAGCGTAAAAGACCGTTTTTGGACACCCCAGGTCTGACCGCCTATTGTCAGCGTTTTGAGGTTCCAGCGGTAGACCGGTCAAATGTGGAACAGAAACGTGTCCGTGCTTTCGGTTTTTCCATCGTCAACGGTGCTCAAACCTTGGGTACAGTTGCGCGTCATTTTGAATCCACACCGGATAACGAATCTTCTGGAATGGTTTTCATAAAAATCATATCTTTGCAACGGTGGTAACCATTCAGTCCCCCCCTTTTTTTTAAGGTTGAAATTATTGCGGGGGTCCGGGGGGGATCATCCCCCCCGGCGGAGGTTTGGAGGCAGAGCCTCCAAGGTTTTTCTTTTGACTTTG
>JACSDG010000123.1 GCA_015660855.1 Magnetococcales bacterium | reverse complement strand
CCCCGCCGACTTATCCCTTGGTGGGTTGCTCCCCAGCATTGCCCACCTCCGTTTCACTCGGCACTTTGGAGTTTACAACGCGCCTGTCTGAGGGGCCAAATATTTCGTTAATGGCTTCCATGGCAAGGAACAGAGGGTAGCTCCTTATTGGTATATAATCTATAGGGTCCAAACAGGATGGTGTCCCCAGATTTGCACAAGATCCCCTGCGCCTGCGGGGATTGACCTTGGGAGGAAGCCCCTAAGCCCCTACTATTTCAGGATCATCCATTGAATTTTTTGCGTTCTGCCTTGGATCTGTTCTTGTAACCCCGGCGTAACCCCAAGCAAAAACGGCCACCTTGATGGTGACCGTAAGTCTTTGTTTTTATTGGCGTCCCCGGCGAGATTTGAACACGCGGCCTACGGATTAGGAATCCGGTACAAACCATAAGCCACAACACACGACAACAATATAATCAATAACTTGCCTAGATCAATGTGTTGCCAATTACCGTCATTATTGGCCATTATTTGCAGTGAAATGTGCCATCAGTGTGCCACGGAAATAGGCAATCGGATTTGACTAGATACAGAGTCCCGCCATGGGAAAAAACCCTCCAAAAAAAAAAGGAGGGGAGCCGAAGCCCCCCCCCCCCTTGCCCATCCCATCCCTTGCCTTGCCTTGCCTTGCCGTGCCTCGATCCAAAAAGTACGAGGGGAGCATACCACGCCCCTCCCTTATCCCCCTCCCGACGCATGGGACGCCCCATCCGATATGGGAATCCCCATGTCGGAAGGAAGCCCCCTCCCGCCGGGTGGGACGCAGGTTTCCCCGCGCCTGCGGGGATTGACCTGTACCGCCATCCTTGCCGGAGCTAACGCATGAGGTTCCCCCGCGCCTGCGGGGATAGACCTTCAATGATCGATGAACCTTGCGCTTTAAAAAAGGTTCCCCCGCGCCTGCGGGGATAGACCTATTCATGAATGGAGTTTTCCGGCTGGATGGATTTGGGTTCCCCCAGGGAATAGGCTCATACCCACCAGCACGCCGCATGGGACGGCTCCAGTTGCGTTCCGTCGCATCGGGAAACATTCCCCCTGGCCGGGATTTCAAACGCCTCCCAGCCCCCTCCCCGTGAGTCAAAAGCATAAAATCATTTTGGATCAATATCCAAAATTGTCATGATTGTGATGATTTGTTGAATATTTTACAAAGTTATTAATCGAGAAAGATCATCATAATTTAACAAATATCAAAATAATGTTTAAAAAATCGCAATTGGATCATTTATTGCAATTGGATAAAATAAATATGAAATCGTTAATCCATCTACCGATGTTGTCTAACATTCGACACCTTCGGATTTTATTCAAAATATTTAATGATGTATAACATTTGAAATATATTTAAAAATTCGTAGCAAATACGCCAGTTTGACAGCCAGGGAAGAGACTTCCCCGTCGATGGGGAATGACAACTAAAATAAAATTAACAGGTAACGCCTTGAAATTAATGGGAAAATCCCCCGGCCAGGGAGGAATAACCAGCCTTCCTCCTGGACGGGGGGCAAAAATTTCCTTCAAATTTTAACCCGATCCGCCTCCCGCCTCGGCTCCAGGCAAAACCGAACCTCCAACCCGTCCAAGGAGCGGCAGACCGGTTCAAAAAACCCTTCGCTCGTCGTCAACCAAAAGCACAGGCAAACTGTTGTTAACATTGGATTTCCCTATGGCTGTTGTGGATCCGTCTGCGATACGAAACGGGCTTCAAGTCTTTGCAAAATTGCTTCTGATTCGACTCGATCCAAAAATTTCTCGGGGAAAATTCCCTCCAGTAGGTTGGGGTGAAAATTTCGGCCAAGCGACCGCCCGACGGTCGTCAGGTCGGTCAGGGATTCGCCCAGAACCGTCCGCGCCTCGACGGCCAGATGATCGAAGACTGAACGCCAAAATGCGTTTTCCGCCCGTTCGAGCAAGCTTTGTCGGATTTGATGGCCATTGCCGGTTCCCGACATGGATGCGTCGATTTCCTCCAAAACATCATCCAAGATCTTCTTTTCGTTCGATATTTTCTCCATGCGCGCGGTAAGTTTTTCCAGATCTTCCCGGATTTCCGGAGTGTCGGCCATCGCCAAATCACGGATAAGTTGCTGTTTTTGTTTCTGAAAATCTTCTGTTCCAAGCGCGTCCAGTTGGCTTTGGACTTCAACCCGACGCAACTTCATCGCCTGTAATTGCGAATCGGCAAATGAATTTTTCAATCGGGTTTGGATTAAAACTTCATGAAGACTTTTGATATTTTCGGTGGTCATTAAAATTTCTCCAGTTTTGCTTGTTGTAGGGTTTTGATAACTACGACACTCCATAAATCCAAAAGGTACTCCCAGGATAGCCCTGAACGGGTAATTCGAACCTCATTCTTTTTCTAGGATATTACTATAGGAATGGTTAATTAACGTTCATTCAGGTGTCCGCCAATTCAAAAGCGAAAGTGATAAATTTTGCGTTGATCGATGCCGTTTGCCGCCCGCAAGGTGGGGAAAAAATATTTGGAATTTTCTTTGGCGGATCGAGCAACAACCGCACGTCGAGCCAAACATCCCCATTTTTCGCCTCATAGACATCGAGAATCGTTTCGATTGCGATTACTTTCCCTGTCGAAAGCTGTAGCGCAAAAAACCACGCGTCACCCATCATTCTTGGAACGAACCATGCCGGAAGTAATTTTTGAGCGTGCTCGATTTCAAGGGCGACAACCTTTTCGTGAAGCTTCAAAACCAAATCGTCCCTCGGTTCGTTGTTGATAGTTTTTACATTCGACATTTTAAAACTCCTTCCAAATTAGGTTGACCTGCGAAACTTTTTTGAAAACTATCCGGCCAGGGGAAAATTCTTTCTTCCTGGCCGGATGGGGGGTGCCAGCAAGACCCTTCTTTTTCCGCGTCCCAAACGACCCAGGAAGAGGGTGTCCCGTTTATCGGACCACCTCCCGTAGGGAGGGAAAAAAACGGGACACTCTTTTTCAATGATTTCAAGCACTTAGAGTGTCCCCGGGACACTACTCATTCGGGACACTCTAACTCATTGATTTTATTGCAATTTAGTGTCCCCGGGACACTCGCGGGACGCTGGGACACTGCTCGGCGGGACACTGCTCGGGACACTGTTTTGGGGTGTCGGGACAGTCTCGGGACACTGATTTGCGCCTCATTTTGGACGGAAGAATCATCCTCATTCAATCAGGCTCGGATCATCCACCGAGAAGGAGATGAATCCATCCTGGCGGGGAATGTCGTCCTCGGCCAGGATCGTGTCGATGGTCGGATCACCCTCCTGGCGGGGAATGTCGTCCTCGGTCAAAGCCGGGTCGCCGGGTGTATATAAAACTTCGCCCGTCCCCTGTTTTTTGGCCCGAACGGCCAAATTCCCTTCCGAGACCATGTCGAGAAGGAAAATATCTAAATCATTTTTCGACATTCCAATTTTCTTCTTTTTTCCAGAAAAAGAGTCGCAAAATGCACGGCGGGTGAAACGAATACCCTTTTCGGCGTACTCTTTGATGATTTCAAGAATTGCTTCCTCCGCTCCAAGGGTCTGCGATACTTTCACCCTGATTTGTTCAACGAGTTTTATCTTTTCGATTCCGGAAGAAAGATCCAGATAAATATCATCGAACTTTTTGAAGTAATTCGTCTTCGCACAAGAGAAACATATTATTTCCTTGGCCTGCCACAAAGGAATGCCAAACCTTTTTATTTCTTCATCGTTTAGAGCCGCCATTGAGAAAACAAATCGCAAACCGTCGACTAAAGCACTTGAACCGCGTGCGGAATTTTGGTCCCCATATTTTCTTTGACTTGATGCTTTGTTCGCGTGGTGAACTAATAAAATCGCCGCATCGGTTTCTATTGAAACATACTCTAAAGCCTCAACGAATCGAGTGGTATCCTCAGAAGAATTTTCTTCGCCGCCACGAAATCGCGATCCCGGATCAAGAATAATTAGGCTTAGGTTGTCAACCAATTTGGCAGATTCAATTAACTGATCGGCAAAAACAGTACGGCCAACTTCGCCTTCTTTCGAATTTTCGGTTAATAAATTTCGCGCTCCAGTTCTCGACTCGAAATAAAGATTTCTATATGTTTTCTCCTGGTCGGCTTGTGGCCAATTTCGAGTAATGCGTTTAAGGCGACGATGAAATTCCATCTGCTCATCTTCCGCACCAACAACCAGCACGCTGCCTTGAGTTGTCTCACGATCAAGAAAATTTCGGCCTGCCGCCACGCTGGCCCCCAAAAGGCAACCGAGCGAGCTTTTTCCGCTGCCACCCTGGGCAATCAGCCCGCCAACTCGGTTCGCGGGAAGCATGTCGGCGACGATTGTTTTCCGTATCGCCGGCTCGGTGCCGAGCATGCCGAGTTCGAAACAACTTTTCGGCTCAAACGCGGGTTTCGTGGTCGAAAATTTCTTTTCGTCGTTCGCCCCTTGTGGCTCGGCTTCCGGCTGTCTCGCCGCCAGGATGGCTCGTCGCACCGCTTCCAAGCCAAAAAGCCTTGCCATGTCGTTGAAATCAGAGGCATTTCCCTGGCCGGAAAGGTGGCCAAAATCTGGGGTGGCCAACTTCGCGCCTGTGCGCCGCGCCGCATCGGAAGCTTTCGTTAAACCTGGGTTGCCCGAAGTGTGCCGGTCGTCGTCCGCCGCGATGATTATCGTTTTTCCAGGACTTAATTTTGCAATCTTTTCAGCAATTTCCAAAAGATTCCCAGAATCGACCGCCATGACGGTCTGAAATCTCGTTGCCTCGTGGACGGTCCCCGCCGTTGAGAAACCTTCGCAAATCACAATAGTTTTTGACGGCTCCCCGATTGCGAAAAACGATCCTTTTTTTCGCCCGCCAGGGAGGAACCTTTTTTCGCCAGATTCGCTAATGAATTCAAGCGTTTGAAGCTTGCCAGTTTCGTCCGAAAGAGGGATGATCAGAGAATTATCGCAAGTCATTCCTGCGATGATCATCGGTCCCCGATACAGCCCTAAGCCGTGCGGCTTGACGTTTTTTCGGAGAAAATACCCATGATTTTCCGGTGCCGGTTCGGCCTCGCTCCAAATTTTTGCAGTCTTTTCAGCGGCTTGTGCGGCTTTTCCCTGGCTGGCCAAAGCCTCGAAATCGATCACGTCCCCCGATTTTTCTGGCACGACAACAGGCAAACAACCGAGAAAGTTTGCAACAATCTCAAGAGCTTCCTGGAAACTTTTTCCAAGGAATTTCTCGGCCAGGGAAAAACCGTCCCCCGGGCCACACTGGCTGCAAAAATATGTTCCATCTTTGTTCAGATTATCGAACCGGAAACGGTCCGACCCACCGCACAATGGGCATGGGCCGTGTCGGTCGCTCAAAAAACCTTGACCGATCCCAACTCCTCCCAAAAATTCCGGCCATCTCCCGCGTGCCAAATTCCTGACGTTTTCCTTGTCCAGCCCTTGTCCTGGCCGGGAAAATTTGGTAGAATTTACAAGTGATTTCAAGTTGTTGCCCGGTCCCCCGACCGGGCTTTTTTTTGCGGTCATGGATCGGTCTCCCCAATTACTTTGGCGCGGGAATTGACGTGAGTTCGGCCAATTTTTGCCGGATGTCGGACACCGCCTCCGGCGCATGAAAGGGGGCAATCATTTCGCACCACCGGCATTTTGAACTTCCATCCAGGTGAAAAATGCCTTTTCATCCAAAAGCACCCGACGGCCAACACGCTTGACTACCGCATTGAATCCATTAGAATTTTCGTGAAAAACCAAATGACGCAACCCACCAACAGGTGGCCAAGGGTGAAAATTCGGCCATTGGGTAAGGGGGATCAGGCGGGTGGCTGGGGAACCGGGGAAGGTCTTTTCAACCACAATTTGATTCTGCATTACCGTCTCCTATTGTATGATTTATAGCGTTTTTGCCAATCATCAACCAAAAGCATATCACGGTTTTTTTTTAGAGCGCAATGCAGGATTAATGTATTTTCTTAAAATTATTTTTTTAACTTTAAAATCAACAAGTTAACATATGCGACACCGTAGGCGTTGTCTGTCTCGTGCTCTGGCTAAGATAATTAAAAATTACCAAAAAAGTTATTATTCTTCAAAATAATTAAAAATTATCAAAAAAGTTATTATTCTTCAAAATAATTAAAAATTGTAAAAAAATCTGTTATTCTTCAAAATAATTAAAAATTGTTTTTATTGTCTCTTTATATTTCGTGAGACTTTGAACATGCAAAAATTTTATTTATTTTTCTAAATCACGACTATTTTGGGATGCACAGTTTTGTAGTGAAGCCCACGGACCCCGCCAGGGAGATCATCTCCCTGGAGCCGAAATTATCTGAAAATACACTTTCCAGGATGGTCGTGGTTTAATCAAAACCTTTATCTTAACGTCCCCCCAAAGATTTTCGCGTTCATACGTGCAACCACATCGGCGGTGTGGGCTTCGCTCAAATGGCTGTATCGCTTCACCATTTGCAGTGTCTTGTGCCCCAGGACTTCGGCAATTTCGGTCATACTCGCGCCATTCATGGCTAAATATGACGCGCATGAGTGCCGCAAATCATGAAAGTGGAAGTCTGAAATCTCAGACTTTTTTAATGCCGCAACCCATGGTGAACGCATGATCATTGGCGCACCAGAACGGTTCCCCTTGGAAGGAAACAAAAGTGGAGTGTCTAGCCTACGAACTTTGGAAAACTCTTTGAGAACGGCCAAGGCGTGTCCTGTAAGTGGCACCAAACGACGTTCACCGTTCTTTGTTTCGTGCAAGATGATTCGGCCTTGCTCCAAGTCTACGGCGTCCCAGGTAAGCCCCAGAATTTCCCCTTCCCGCATTCCGCACGCCAGAGCAAGCACGACGACCGGGTAAAGAAATGGATTCAGCGATTCCCGACATGCCGCCAATAGCCGTTCCCGTTCATCGTCGGATAAAAAGCGCACCCGACCACGGGGTTCTTGTGGCTTACGTACCTTGGAAAGCGGGTTTGCTTCCAACCATTCCCATTCTTTCACTGCGATAGTAAAAGCATGGCTCAAGGCTGCCAGATAGCGGTTCACCGTACCAGGAGAACGTGGTGTACCTTGGGGTTCACCCTTGGCCAATCGATCCCTGTATTCAGCCAGTAACGATGGGGTGCAATCAGCAAGGGAATTATTCCCAAGTTCACTCTTCCACCAGTCTAATTGTCGGGTTTGGTCTTGTGCCGATTTCGGTTTCGACGGCATCACATCCGAAAAATACCGATCAATCAATTCCCCCAGGGTATGCCGTTTGGCTTCGGTGGTATGAAAATGGCGGCCTTCCCGGATTGCGCTTTCAGTTTGGCTTGCCCACTTCTTTGCATCGGTCTTTCGGGCAAAGGTTGCTGTTTGCATGGGGTGGCCCTTCAACCGAACTTGCACTCGGTAGGAGGTTGTCCCGTCTTGGCTAATTCGTTCCTGGATGGTTGCCATGGTGTCCCCGCTTGTTGATTTATGAAAGGTGGCAAAAGGCTACCACAAAGCACGAAAACCTGCAACACCGGATATGTCATCCCACGTTGTAGATAAAATAGTCATTGAAATTCAAAGATTTAAACATTGATTCAACTGCCATGGAGCAATCATGGCACAGTTAAAAACAAAATCAGCCCATTTTCCAGCAAGAATTCAGATTGTGAATCATCCTAATCATGTCCATGAATCGTGTTGCCGTTGCCCGGATGAATGGCTTTTGTGGCTATTGTCCCGGTTTCCTAAAGATAGTATGGGGTGGGATTCAAACAGGGTTAATTTATTGCCATGTGTTGCAGCGAAATGTGCCATCAGTGTGCCACAAACAAAAACGGCCACCTTGATGGTGACCGTAAGTCTTTGTTTTTATTGGCGTCCCCGGCGAGATTTGAACACGCGGCCTACGGATTAGGAATCCGTTGCTCTATCCGGCTGAGCTACGGGGACTTCATTATGAATGGTTACGCAAACTTTGTCTTTCCGATGCGTCCAGAAAATGCCCACCTCTGTTTCACCCATCGGAGAAACTTTCCTCCGTATTAATTAAAATGTCAATAGGTTTCATGTCTTTGGTTCGGTTTTGTCTCTTACCTGATCGACTCGACCTTCATGCCTTCCGACACTCCTGAACCACATCAACTCATGAACATGACGCCCTCAGGACAAAAACCAAAACCTTGGGGATCTGCCCCAAACCCCGCCGGAGGGAATGATTCTCCAAAACCCTGGGGCTGCGCCCCTAGACCCCCCTTGGGGGGCAGTAAAATCAAAGTCAAAATCAAATTCAAAAACAAAACCTTGGAGGCTCTGCCTCCAAACCTCCGCCGGGAGGGATGATCCCCCCCGGACCCCCGCAATAATTTTTGCCAAACTTTGTTTTTCCGATACGTAAATAATTTTTTTGAATCCTTGTGCAAACGCCAAAGAAACATCAATAAGCATTTATAATTATGCTAAAAAGTATTGCGATAACGATACTGGGAAGCTTCGGCTCTTTGTGCCCGACATACGCTAAACCGATTGTTCTCAATCACCTTTTCCACAATGAAACCGCATTGCTGCAAAGTGCGGCCATGTTCGAGAAAACTGTTGCCCACAAACCATAACCAACCCTTGGGCTTCAAAACAGAAGCCACACGATGGAAAAAAGACGCCACAACACCATGTTCGTTGCGGGCTCCACGATGAAAAGGGGGATTGGTGACGATGGTGTTGAAAGATAATTTGGATAATTCTGAACCAATTCCGTCTTCCAATACCAAAGACACCCGCTCCTCCAAACCGTTGCAACGTACCGTCTCACGCGCACAACGAATGGCGGAAAATTGATCATCAGCCAATACTACCCGCGTTTGCGGCCAGTTTCGGGCCATAACCACACCCAACAAACCATAACCACACCCCCAATCCAACACCCTCTCCCCCGGATCCGTATCCAGCATGGCCTCCAACAAAAGCAACGACCCTTCATCAGGTTTTCGCCAGGAAAAAACACCCGGAAGCGTTGCCAAAACCAAACCTTTATAGTCCATGCGATAAAACGGGTCCGCTGTGGAAGACTGCGTCACTTCCTGCCCGCCGTCGAAAGACAACAAACGCATATGCCCCTTGAGCAAGGCCACCTGTGCCATGGGATATTTTTTTCCCAGGGAATGAATTCCATGCTCCCGAATGCCGTAAACCCACAAACGACCCGAAGGGGCGACCATCTCAAGAGCCAGATGAATGGCCAGACGAGCGGCTTCCTTCCCCTGCGGTAACTCCAACAAAATATGCTCCCCTTTTTGTCCGGCGGTAGGATGGTCATGCAGAACCCAGTGCATATCGGGCCAGGGAGCCAATGATCGGATAATGGAAGCTCGGGCCGCTACAACACGACCGCCAAAACCATGCTGTCGAAGAGCGGCCATGGGAGACGGCAGACTGGGATCCTGATGGACAAGATGGACGTGCGTCAACCGTGCTGCCGGAAGCCTATCCGGCAGGGCACGAAAAAACCGTTCCAGAGAACGTGAACCGGGATTCACAGACAAACCTCCATCACTTCCTCTGATACGTTAAACGATGATAAAGACAACAAGCGACACCCTTTGCCCTAAATCAGGAGGAGACAGGTTGACCCGAGCACAATTCCGCAAAAATCTCACTGACATGCATCATTTTTGTATGACGAACTGCATTGGTGCCGGTAAATACCAAGCCGTTGGTCATATCTCCCTGCTGTGCCTTATGGAGTGCGGCGGCGACACAAAAAGCCTCCCCCTGCTCGCGGCACAGGCAATACTCCAGGCAGGTGGCAAAACACTGATTGGCAACCTCACCTCCACGAAACAAGGTGCGGGTGAAAGGAGTATTGATGGCGCGACCAGGCAAACCGGCGGGTGAATCGACAATGACCACATCGCCTTCCTTGGCATCGATAAAAGCCTGCTTAAAATTGGGGTGGGCGTCGCATTCAAAGGTGCAAAGAAAACGACTGGCCATCTGGACCCCCTTGGCTCCGAGAGAAAGGGCGTGATCAATATCCTTGCGGTCCCATACCCCTCCAGCGGTAACTATGGGAATTTCATCGGCATACTCTTTTCGGGACCATTCGGCAAGCTCGGGAACAACGTTATCGGAGCCATGCTGGGCCTCGAACAATTGTTTGCGATTCACCCCCAGGTGACCTCCAGCAACATTGGGATCTTCAAAAACAAAAGCATCGGGAACCCGCTTATAAAGCTTGATCCAGCGCTTGGCCAAAAGCTTGGCGGCCCGAAGAGAAGAAACTATGGGAATCAAAGCGGTACGGGGATTGGACTGTGCAAATTCCGGCAACCGCAATGGCAATCCGGCACCGGAAATGATCATCTGAGCCCCATGCTCTACCGAGGTTCGCACCATGGCCTCGTAATCTTTGATGGCCACCATACAATTGGTGCCAATAATCCCTTTGGGGCTTTTCTCCCGGGACAACTGCAGTTCCTCAATCAAAGCTTTGATATTGGCCCGGAAATAGTCCTTGCCCTTCTGGTAGTAGCGGGAGGCCAGTGAAAGGGCTACCGTGGCAATAATACCGGCTCCCCCTTCATTGGCCACAGCCGAGGCCAAGCCATTGGCTGATACGCGGATGCCCATCCCTCCCTGAATGATGGGTACCTGCATGGTATAGTCACCGATCTGCAACGGAGGAAGGGGATTGACCCCGGTGGTGGTGGGTTCCATGGAATAGGACGGGTTCCAGAAAAGGTTGGTATCCTGGCCACACCGTGTGGCCGAATGATTCAACAAACGACTATGGGGACCGATTGCCCATAAGGGGTTGCAATCCCGTTTGCATTGTTGGAAAAGATGACCCAGGCAGCAACGATCCCGAGGCTACTCCCACGCAGCCCACTGCGGTCGTTTGACGGAAACGGCCCACCCCAGAACTGTCATGGGGGCATCCGCCGCCACATCGCTCAAACGCAACAGCGCAAGGCCGTGAATTTTGCCCTCATGAAGCACCGAACTCGTAACCACGCCCACTTCTTTGCCAGAAGGCAACAATACCGGGGTATGGGAAGGAACCACCTCCCGAGACGCGACGGTGACATGAAACAATCTTTTTTTCAAGGTTCCACGGTGGTGAGTCCTCGCCGTGGTTTCTTGACCGACATAACACCCTTTCTGGAAACTGATGGCATTCATTTCCAAAGCACCCGCCTCCAGAGGGAGGGTCTCACCGGCAGTCCACTCAGCTCCACCCCTTGGCAAACCACGAAGGATCCGATAGGCTTCCCAGGCTGAGAAACCGGCCGCCGGAACCGACGACAGCAGCCGTTGCCAAAGATTGACAAAACCGGGTGCCGGTACCTGAATGCGGAAACCAAAATCAGGATGCCTTGGGTCACGCCAGAGGCGCAGGCCTTCTTCCGGGAGCCATGTCGTTCCCAGAGGGGAGGCAGCAACATCAAGGGAAGAAAAGATCCTGGCCAAGGCTGCGGGGGCACCCGGACCCACCAGGCCTAACGTGCCAAATTCCAAACTCAGATCCTGAATAGTAACTTTGCTACGCAACCGATAGAAATTGAGTGCTGTCGAAAGATCCTCCGCCTGGTTGGGTTCGGTGTCCAAAGCCAGGGCTTGGCCATGATCAACCAGGGTGAAATCCCATAAAAACCGTCCCTGAGGAGACAACATTGCGGTGTAGATGCACCGCCCCGGCTGAAGATCCTTGACTTGGTTGGTCACCAAACCTCCGAGGAAACTCACCCGTTCATCACCCGCGATGGTTATGGTACCACGGTGTGAAAAATCGACCAGGGCGACATGCTCCAACAGCATGTTTTTTTCCGCCTCAGGGTCTCCGAAATGCAGGGGGGAATTTTTTCCCCGGTCCTGTGCCCACGGGACGCTTGTTTTCAGGAGTGGTTCAAGCAGGCTCATAGGGAAAACTCCTTGTCAATGGTACCCTGAGATACGCACAATGCGGGTTTGGTAAATCGGCACCGGGGCATCCTAAGGCGAATCGTTGTCCAGTGTCGCCACCATCAAATGTTTCCGGTTACGATCCACAGGAGAAACTTTCATGTCTGCTTTTCGTTCCGATTGGGTTAAAGGACGCTCTGGCAACGTTACCCAGATGCACTATGCCCGGCAAGGGGTAATAACACCTGAGATGCAACATGTCGCTCTTGCGGAACACCTGCCTGCGGAGCTGGTACAGGCGGAGGTGGCGCGTGGGCGGATGGTCATTCCTGCCAACATACACCATCCAGAACTCGAACCTGTGGGAATTGGTATTGCGGCCAGGTGTAAGATCAACGCCAATATCGGCAATTCTCAGATATCTTCCAGCCTTGAAGAGGAACTGGAAAAATTACGTCTGTCCATTTATCACGGGGCCGATACGGTGATGGATCTATCCACCGGCAAGTCCATTCCGCAGATTCGCGAACGCATCCTGCGCAACGCGCGTGTTCCCATCGGCACGGTACCCATTTATGAAGTCATAGAGCGGGTGCCTGATGTTCGTCATCTGACTGCCGACATGATCCTTGACGTTATCGAGGAACAGGCACAGCAAGGGGTAGACTACATGACGGTTCACTGTGGTGTCGTCATGGAGGTGCTTCCTTTGATTGAATCGCGAATTACCAAAATCGTTTCACGGGGAGGTGCCCTGATGGCTCAGTGGATGCTCTACCACGAACAGGAAAACCCCCTTTACGTTCATTTTGACCGCCTGTTGGAAATATGCAAGCGCCATGATGTTACCCTTTCTCTGGGAGATGGTTTGCGTCCTGGTTGTCTGCATGATGCCTCTGACGTTGCACAGTTTACCGAGTTGCGTATCCTTGGCGAGCTGACACAGAAGGCCTGGGAGGAGGACGTCCAAGTGATGATTGAAGGGCCGGGGCATGTCCCCATGGATCAGATCGAGATGAATATGGAGAAGGAACGGCAATTGTGTCATGAAGCCCCTTTCTACGTCCTGGGTCCCCTTGTAACCGACATCGCGGCGGGTTACGACCATATTGCCTCGGCCATCGGCGGGGCCATTGCCGCATGGAAGGGGGCTTCCATGCTTTGTTACGTTACCCCGAAGGAACATTTGGGTCTTCCCAACGCCGAGGATGTACGCAATGGCATTATCGCCTACAAAATTGCCGCCCATGCGGCCGATATTGCCCGGCACCGTCCCGGTGCCCGGAGCCGGGATGATGAAATGAGCCGTGCCCGGTATCGCTTTGACTGGAACCGTCAATTTGAACTTGCCCTGGATTCGGATCGAGCCCGGGAATACCATGATGAAACTTTACCGGGGGTGGCCCATAAAAATGCCGAATTCTGCTCCATGTGCGGTCCCCGTTTTTGTGCCTACAAATTGTCCAGGGATGTGACGGCCAAATACCGTGGACTGGCGGAAAAACTGCTGCCTGAGTTTTGTCCGGAGCCTGCTGCAACCGTGGTTCTCCCTAAAGTTTAGGTGGAGCGATACGTGGGCATGTATCGGAAAAATAATTTTTGCCAAACTTGTGTATAATGGTATGGGGCCAGAGGGACGGCCCCGGAATTTTGACTTTGTTTTTTCTGCTCGAAGGGCATAATGTCTGCTGGGTGCTTCTGATTCTCAAAGTGCGAACTTGTGAGGTCGTTGCATGTTTGAATTGGCGAATGCGCCATTGTTTGGGGAATGTCATGATAGAAAAAAAGGATGCCACCCAACCTGAAGACAAGGATGGGGAGTTGGAACGACGGATCCTGATGATTGAAGACGAATTGCAATCCATCAAGGCTGCCATGCTTGCCTTTCCATCGGCTTTGGAGCGGGAAAAAGCTGAGATCAGAAAAAGTCTGGAAACCATGGAGACGCTGAAAAAAGGTCTCCAGGAAGTATCCAACACCACGGAACAATCCAATAAAACCGTCAATCACCTTGAGAGACGGGTGGAGGTAGTAAAAAAAGACGCCACCAACGGATTTGTGGTTGCCACTGTCATCTTTTCCATTCTCACAATCATTTCCATGTTTGTACGCTCCTAAGATGCTTTTCCTATCCTTTAACCTCTCTACTGAAATTTATGCCGTCGAAACCATTCGAGTCAGAGAGGTATTGCAATTTTGCAAGATCACCAGGGTTCCTCGCGCAGGGGCGCAAGTGTGTGGTGTTGTCAACCTTCGCGGCAGCATCATCACCGTCTTTGATCTGAGAACCATTTTAGGGATGGAAAAATCTGTACCGACACAACATTCTAACATTGTGGTTCTGGAATATCCCCACGCAGGAGAAGTCCAGGTTCAGGCGTTTTTGGTGGACTCGGTAAGTGAGGTTTTAGAGATCGAAAGCAGTCATCTGAATTCTTCGCCAGCGGCGCGTTTGGGTGGCAAAAAATATGTGCGCAACATGGCCAGAAGTGCGCACGGATTTATCCTTATCCTTGATGTCGCAGGTCTCTTCGGATTTGAAGTGAAAGATGAGGCGGTCAAACTTCCGTCCGCATTATCCGCAGACATCGGTGATCCTGAGTTGCAATCCGGGGGGCCATCAGCAAAGGTTGATTTTCAGAAAACACCGGCTTTTTCAGAGGCGAGCCCTGACTTGTCACGGGAGGAGATTGTGCAAACCGTCGGGAAAGCAGGCGGTATCCTTGCGCCGGAAAACGGTGGGGAGAATGTTGGAAGCCAGGAAGAGTCTGTTGCAACCCTTTCTGGGGATGACATTGAAACGACAACCACTGGTAAAACCATGACCTGGGATGGGGGAGACGTTTCCATGTCCATGACTGTCAGGGATGAACATTCTGCCGAAGAACAGGCTCGCCTGTTGGAAGGGGGTGGTTTGGCGGCTATGGCTGAAGTACTTGAAAAGTCTGGTACTTTAGAAGGTGCCGAAGTTTTACAGGTCGCTTCGGACCCATCGAAGGCGTTGACCTTTCAGGATACCGGGGAGGTTCTCCCCATGTCAGTGGAAAAAGAAAAACTTTTGCCTGCTTCCTCTCTTTCTCCTTCCATGGCAGGGGGAGAAATGGCCATTCAGGATCAATTGGAGCTTGCAATCAAGGAAACCCTCCAGGAACGGCGAGGGTCAAACGGGTTGCCACCTGAAAATGGGGTCGAGATTGTTCAGGACGACTCGGTACGTGAGGTTGTGGACACCCTGGTTCCCGACCCGGGATTGGAGGCGGAGATCAACAAGCGCAAAAAAGGTGGGAAGTCGAAACGGAGTACCGTAAAAAATAAAATGCAGAAAAAAAGGTGATTGAGAAGGACGAAAGATCCGGGCGGTCTGCCCTGTGGGGTGTTGGGTCGCCTTTAAGTTAACAACCTGTAATCTGAACGTAACCCATGAAACGTGTTGGTGCTCATGTATCTACGGCGGGTGGCGTTTTCAACGCCCCGGTCAATGCCCGGGCCATCGGTGCCAAGGCTTTTGCCCTGTTTACGAAAAATCAAAAACAATGGGCAGCCAAACCTTTAACGCCACAGGAAATTGATTTGTTTCGCGCCCATATGGAGACTGGGGGCTATCGTCCCCAGGATGTTCTTCCCCACGATGGTTATTTGATCAACCTTGGCAATCCCGATGATGCCGCCCGGGAAAAATCTTTGGAATCTTTTATCCTGGAGATTAACAGGTGCCGTGATCTTGGACTCACCTGCCTCAATTTTCATCCTGGGAGTCATCTGAAACAGATGTCCGTGACCGACGGCCTGGCTCGCATTGCGCAATCCATCAACATGGCCTTGGGGGCGACTCAAGGGGTCATGGCTGTCATTGAAAATACTGCGGGACAGGGTTCCAATCTGGGGCACACCTTTGAACAGATTGCCGAACTCATTTTTCAGGTTGAGGATAAATCACGTATTGGCGTATGTCTGGACACTTGCCATGCCTTTACATCGGGCTATGATTTGCGCACTCCCGAGACCTACCGTGCAACCATGAACCAATTTGACCGGATTATTGGATTGTCCTACCTCAAGGGGATGCACTTAAACGATTCCAACCCTGAGTTGGGAAGCAGGGTGGACCGTCATGAAAGTCTTGGCAAAGGTAAGCTTGGGTTGGAGCCTTTTCGGCAAATCATGAACGATCCCGTTTTGGATGAAATTCCTCTCATTTTGGAAACTATTGCGCCGGAATTGTGGCCTGAAGAGATTGCCTTGCTCTACGGGATGGTCGGTGTTACGGGGTAACCATTCAGTCCCCCCCGGCGGGGCTTGAAGCGAAAGCACCCAAGGTTTTGGTTCTTGCCTGAAGAGCATCATGATGAACATGATGCCCTTCAGGAAGAAAAACAAAATAAAAACCCTGGGGCTGCGCCCCTAGACCCCCCTTGGGGGGCAGGAAAGTCAAAATCAAAGTCAAAATCAAAAGAAAAACCTTGTGGGCTGCTGCCTCCAAACCTCCGCCGGGGGGGATGATCCCCCCCGGACCCCCGCAACAATTTCAACCCTAACGTTAACGTAAAGAGGGGGGGGGACTGAATGGTTATTCAGGGGCCTGTGGATCATGGCCGGGTCATGATGGTCATTGCCGTCATGACGGTGCGCGAAAATTGGCGCAACCGGCTGCCGTGGGCAGTGCTGATGGTTCTTGGTGCAGGAGAAATATTGGGACTGTTCTTAGGATCGGTCGCGGTTACTGAGACAGAAATGGTGCAGGGAGCCGTTACCGGGGCATTTCTTCGTTTTGGGGCGGTGTTCTTGTTATCGGTGGCCGTTATTGCCGGCATGGCGCGGGAGTTTGGCGACCGGATGGTGGAAATGATCCTGGCGTTGGCTATTCCGCGTGCGGTCTACCACCTTGGCAAACTAACC
Source organism: Magnetococcales bacterium (assembly GCA_015660855.1). GTDB lineage: Bacteria > Pseudomonadota > Magnetococcia > Magnetococcales > UBA8363 > UBA8363. Next base: position 2,933 of record JACSDG010000123.1, on the reverse strand, counting down.
GGATTCGTTCTAACCGCAATCCCCATAACCGTCGTTTCTGGTCTTGCCCTGATTCCCTATGCCCCCTGGGACCAAGTGGTTTTGTGGAGTTTGTCCTTGGGGTGCGAGCTGGTGTTGATGGCAGCCCTGGGGGTGCTTTTGGTATTGACACTCACTCATGTAACTTTGGCTCTGACCGGGGCCATGGCGGTTTATTTGTTGGCCCGTTCGGCATCGACGTTGGTTTTGGTTGCCAGTGGTCCGTTTGCCCAGGTGACCCCGATGCTGGGAAAATGGACATTGCCGATCTTGGAATTTATCTCCTGGCTATTGCCTGACCTCGGGCGTTTCACCTGCAGCGAATGGTTGGCCTACCATACCGGTCGTTGGACCGATATGCGAACTGTCCTGTTGGAAACCATGGTAACGTTGTTCTTTCTTTGCGGAGCGGGACTTTTTGATCTTTATCGGAAAAATTTATAAAGGTCGTATCACGGACCGCCCACGTTCGGCTCCCCCTTTGCTTACGGCTCTGCTTGTCATAGGGGTTGTCATGCAGTTGGTTTTGGGAAGTTTGCGACCCCCTCTGACAGCGACTCCCGAGGATCTTCCCCCACCATCTCCCCCCGTATTGATGCAGCTTGCGGCACTGGGAGACCGAGTGGCCTGGAGTCGTCTGTTGATGTTATGGATACAAAATTTTGATAATCAGCCAGGATTGGCCATTCCTTTTCGCCATCTTGACTACACCCGTTTGGCTGGTTGGTTGGAAACGATTCTGGCTTTGGATCCGCAAAGTGAATATCCGTTGTTTGTCGCCCTTTATTTGTATGCCGGTATTCCCGATCCCCAGAGGATGCGAATCATGTTGGATTTTATCCATAGGCAGTTTCTCCTTGATCCGGCCAAGCGTTGGCGTTGGTTGGCCTTTGCGGCGGTCAACGCGCGGCACCGTCTTAATGATACTCCTTTGGCACTTAAATATCTTGACGAATTGGCGTTAAGGGTAGAACAAGGGAAGTTGCCGCAGTGGGTACTGGGGGTGCGCTTAAGCATTCTTCACGCCACGGGTCAGTTGGAAAGTGCCCGACAGTTGATAGGGGGGTTGCTTTATCATCGGGAAGTCGTTGCGCCGACCGAGATTAAATTTCTTTCCGATTGGTTGGAAAAGCTGGAGGCGGACGGAAAATGATTTAACGCGTCTATAAACAGTTTTAGCTTTTGCCCGCAGGGGCCTCATGTTCCGTCTGCCGTCTGCATATCTCCAAGACTGGCAGGCGTTGGTGAGCGGGAAAAGAGGACTTCGGGAGTCAGGACGGACATGCGATAATTGGGAAATGTAAGGGTGGTGTCATTGACGCAGGCAATATCGCCTATTTCATCCAATAAATTTAAAATATGTGAGCAATTGGTAACCAAGGGTGGGTTAATGGCTGTCCCACTCGCTTTTTGTACCAGGTGCAGGCCGTGAATCGAGTGCAAAGTGGAGTTGATGTCTCCACGCATTTTATCGGACATGACATCTTTGGACAAAATGCTGATGTCAACATACTCTGGAAGCAAGGTTGCAGTAAGGATACCGATGATGAAAATGACAAGGATCAATTCCAGCAGGGAGAATCCTGATTCTGCCTGTCCTTGTTTTTTTTTATTCCAGATTTTATTAATAGCTTCTCTCTGATTTATTGGCAGACGAACCGTCTCAATACGGAAGTTTTCTCCGAACATGATGCCCTCCTCCCTTTGCCCATGGAACAAAAAATCAATCGGCATGGCGGTTGGCCCCGGTGGAGGCCAATAAAGGTTTGAGAAACTGGCCCGTCCACGAATCTGGATGTTCGGCGCATTGTTCGGGTGTCCCTGTCATCAATAGCCGCCCGCCACCGCTTCCCCCCTCCGGGCCGAGATCAATAATCCAATCGGCCGTTTTGATGACATCAAGGTTGTGTTCGATCACGACGACGGTGTTGCCCGTCGCCACCAGGCGTTCCAGAACCTGCAACAGTTTGCGTATATCCTCGAAATGCAGGCCGGTGGTGGGTTCATCCAGGATGTAGAGGGTTTGCCCCGTGGCTTTTTTAGATAGCTCCTTGGCAATTTTGACCCGCTGGGCTTCGCCTCCGGAAAGGGTGGTCGCCGCCTGTCCCAGTCGAATATAAGACAATCCCACATCCATGAGTGTCACCAGTTTGTGATGGATGGCGGGTATGGGCTTGAAAAAAGACAACGCCTCCTCCACAGTCATTTTGAGTACACTGCTGATGGAATGGCCTTTGTAGAGGATTTCCAACGTTTCCCGGTTATAGCGGCTGGCATCGCAAACGTCACACTCGACAAAGATATCCGGCAGAAAGTGCATTTCAATTTTGACCAGCCCTTCCCCGGCACAAGCCTCGCAACGCCCCCCTTTGACATTAAAACTGAACCGTCCCGACTTGTAACCACGCGCCCGGGCCTCGGGAACCTGGGCGAACAATTCGCGTATGGGAGTAAACAGGCCGATATAGGTGGCAGGGTTGGAGCGTGGCGTCCGCCCAATGGGAGACTGGTCAATGTGAATGACCTTGTCGAGCCTTTCCAGTCCGTCGATGGCGGCAAATTGTCCCCCTGGGATCTGGGTGCGATGCAAACGCTGGAGTAATGCCGGATAAAGGGTATCCAGGACCAGGCTTGATTTTCCCGAACCGGAGACGCCGGTAACACAGGTTAACAGGGAGAGTGGAATTTGGGTGGTTATTCCTTGAAGGTTGTGGGTGGTCACATTTTCCAGGGTAATCATGCGCTCCGGATTTTGTTTGCGGCGTTGGTTGGGGACAGGGATGCACAGTGATCTTGAAAGATAACGACCGGTGAGAGAGGTTGGATGGGCGATAATTTCTTTCGGGGTGCCTGTGGCAACGATTGTGCCGCCATACTCCCCGGCTCCCGGCCCCATGTCGATGATGTGATCGGCG
>JACSDG010000233.1 GCA_015660855.1 Magnetococcales bacterium | reverse complement strand
ACCGTTTTGAACTCTTCCTTGGCCCAAGTCATTCGCCTTCTCCATGGCTGTTGGGAAAAGGGCTATATTACCGGAAGTCAAGATGTGTGTAATGGGATGGGGATAACCTCCCCATGGACCGCCACCCCATGGACCGTCATTGTCCCAGGGCATATCGTTCCAGGGTCCCCACCAGGCGGAAGCACTGGAAGCCGCGAGGAAAAGAACTGCACCCATGGAGGCTGTCAACGCCAGGGCTTTAAAGGTTTTTTTCATCTTTCCATCTCCCTTTGATCGTTCATTGGTTGACATAATCCAACGACACTCGCCGCATAAACTACTCCCAACCATCGATTTATTTCAAGAGATTCTTGAAATTCAGAACTGAAATTGGGATGATGCATTATGGAAACTTTGCAACCCCATTGGAACGATGTCCTGTCGGTCACCGGACTCAACGAGGCCATCCGCGATCTTCTGGAAGATCGTTTTGCCTATGTCCGGGTGCGGGGGGAGATCTCCGATCTGAGCGAACCGGCCTCGGGGCATGTCTATTTGGCTCTCATCGATGGCCAGTCGCGCATTCGGGCGGTCATCTGGAGGGGCAACCGCCGACGTTTGGCTGTGCCGCCGCTTTTGGGAAAAAAGGTGGTGATCACCGGGCGCATCGCTCTTTATGCCCCTCGTGGTGAATACCAGCTCATTGTCGAAGCCATGCAGGCGGATGGAGAGGGAGATGCCCGCGCCCGCCTCCTGGAATTGCATGCCAAACTGGCTGCGGAGGGTTTGTTTGCCCCGGAGCGCAAACGACCGCTCCCTTTTTTCCCCAAGGTTATTGGCATCGTCACTTCGTCCACTGGGGCGGCGTTGCAGGATGTCATTCGCATTCTGGACGACCGTGGACTGGGTTACCACCTCATTATCGCCGCCGCCCGCGTCCAGGGAGAACATGCCGCCAGGGAAATTGTCGCCGCCCTGCATAATCTTGCACGCGATGGCCGCGCCCAGGTGATCATCTGCGGTCGTGGTGGTGGTTCCACCGATGATCTGGCCGTCTTTAACGATGAAAAGGTGGTCCGGGCCGTGGCTGCCTGCCCCGTTCCCGTGCTGAGTGCCGTAGGCCATGAAGTCGATCTTTGCCTGACCGACCTCGCCGCCGATTTGCGGGCACCAACCCCTTCCGCCGCCGCACAGATGGTCATGCCGGAAAAGGTGCTCCTTGAGCAACGCGTGCACCTGCTCACCCAAAGTTTGCATCAGGCCTTTTCCAGACAGATGCTGCATCAGAACGAACGTCTGGCGAAACTGTCCGGTCGTTTGCTGCATCCGCGCCGCCGAATTGAACAACACCGCTTTCGCATCGACGAATTGCAGGAACGTTTGCATGCCGCAACCCGGTTTTCGGTGCAGCGACTTGGCCCCCTGTTATCCAGCATGCGGCACCGCCTCGACCTTTGGCCTCAGGGACGGACATGGTCTCTGGCGCAGACCCGGATCACCCAAAACCAAAAGCGTCTGCTTCAGGAAATTCACGCCCTGCATCAGCAAAAATCCAATGCCCTGGCCTCTCTGACCGCCCGCCTCCACAGCGTTTCACCCCTGGGAATATTGGCCCGGGGCTATGTTATTTTGTATAATGAAAAAGGGACCATTCAGAAAAGTGTAGAAACCTTTGGCCTGGGAGATGCGGTTGGCATTCGCCTGATCGATGGTCAACTGGAGGCTACAATCACACAGATCAGGAAACAGCCATGATTCGTTTTGCTTGTGTTTTGTGTTGGTTACTGTATTTTTCTGCCCCTCCTGCCGAGGCCGCCACCCTGGAGTTTCCCGCTTCCCTGGACCAGGGGACTGCCGTGTTTCTCAGGGTACTTGATTTCGTCCCGGGGGCCAAGCTGACCGGATCATTCAACACCACCCCCTTTCCCATCACCGACGACGGTTTGGCGTTGATCGCCGTCGATATGGAAACCCCTCCGGGTGACCGAACCCTCCAGGTCACCCTGGGGAATCCCAACGGCAGGAGCGAAACTTTGACCCAACAGGTCGTCGTCAACAAACGCGACTACCACGAGGAACATATCACCCTCCCGGAAGGTCGTGTCTCCCTGTCTGACAAAAAGGATGCAGAACGGGCGCGGCGAGAAACCGAAGCCATCCGGGCCGCCTTTCGCGTCCGGGACGGCTTGGTTGGGTTCCAGAGTGGCTTTAGTCAACCCGTGCAGGGCCGTCTTTCCAGTGTGTTTGGCAGTCGCAGAATTCTCAATGGCACACCCAAAAGTCCCCACAATGGTTGCGATATTGCCGCCCCCAAAGGAACCCAAGTCCATGCGACGGCCCCAGGTACGGTGGTACTGGTGGGGAAAAATTATATATTGACCGGCAATACCGTGGTGCTGCACCACGGCCATGGTGTCATTTCGTTGTACGCCCACCTCGACAGTGTTTTGGTCCGCAAGGGTGATGGGGTATCCCAGGGCCAAACCGTTGGGCGCGTGGGGACAACAGGACGATCCACCGGGCCCCATCTTCATTGGGGAACCTTGGTGCGGGAACAACGTGTCGATCCCATGCGCCTGCCAGGAGTGGCCAAAGGGGAGAAAATATACTAGTTAGTGCTTGGAAGGAAATAAAAATATCATTTAATTATCAGTATCATGCAGAGAATTTATAGCAATATAAGCATCTTCTTATACTTAAATTTCTTTCGA
>JACSDG010000232.1 GCA_015660855.1 Magnetococcales bacterium | reverse complement strand
TGGAACTCCGGCTCACGCACAATCTGACCCTGCGCCTTGGCGGCATGATGGCCGCATCGGTGGCGGTCGTGGCGGCACTGGTGAAGCTGCTCTGATCCTAAGGGAGTGTCAACGGCTTGGCTTGCGGTTCTTGATAATCAAACGGTAAAGGCTGCCTTCGTCGATGTAGGCGGCTTCCTGTCCCCGGCCCATAGAATCGAATCCATGAGGTCGCGTTTCTCGCTACCCCAGCAAACGCAATTTCGGGGACACCCGACTAACGAATTATTTTATAAAGGATCGGGTGCCGATCCGTTTGAGATAAATCATGCCGCAAGAACTGACCCTCGAAGATATATGGATGTTGTTCCGGGAGACCAGCCGTTTGTTTCAGGAGTCGAAGGAAAGAAGCGAACGTGATCTGGAGGAAACCCGGCGCATCCTGCGCGAAAGCAGTGCTGAAACAGACCGGAGATCCCAGGAAACGGATCGAAAGTTCCAGGAAACAGATCGAAAACTCCAGGAAACGGGTCGGATCGTCAAAGAGGTTTCCCGGCAGATCGGCCAGTTGGGTGGTCGTTGGGGTGAGTTTGTGGAAGGATTGATCGCACCCGCCTGCGAAACCTTGTTTTTGGATCGAGGCATTCCGGTACACCGGGTTTATCCACGGGCCAAGGCCAAATATCCCGGCAACCGCCATATGGAAATCGACCTTCTGGTCGTCAATACCGATGCGGTGGTACTGGTGGAGGTCAAAAGCAGGCTGCGAGAAGAGAATCTCCGGGAACATCTGACTCGGCTGGCGGAATTTAAAGAGTTTTTTCCGGAGTACGCCAACAAGCGAGTGATGGGGGCGGTGGCGGGGATCGTGATGGAAGAAAATGTGAAACGGTTTGCCATGAACGAAGGGCTGTTCGTCATCGTCCAGTCCGGAGAGACGGTCACGCTGGCCAACGACATACAGTTCATTCCCAAAACCTGGTGACCACACGTCACGGAAAAACCATCTGTACAGGAGAATTGTTCATCTGGTACCGGAAACCAGACTATTTCGACTCCCCGGAGTTGCCCTGGGCGGCATTTTTTCAGGTATATTGGGTCTATTGTCCGGTGGGGCATGACGCGGGGATTTTTATCCCTTGCTCTAAATTTCCAAGGCTATATTTTCGATTTTTTTTTCCCCCGCCTGCGGCGGGCAGAGGGGGGAAGTCTCCCCCCTCTGCACTCCCCCCTCGAAAGCACCGAAGAATCGAAGATCCTATTGTCCGCCCCGCACCGGCCAGACATAGGGGCTGTACGCCTTGACGGCGTTGGACACGTAGCCGTTGCCGAGGTACACGTACCATGCGTTGGACGTGTTACTGGCGTTCGTGGAGCTCGACCAATAGTAATTGGTCTGCACACCGGAAAACGCACTACTTTTTTCCCATTCCATAAGGATCGGCAACTCCTCTTTGGTTGGCAAACGCCAATCTCCGCTTCTGGAACCGTCGGACAAACCACAAGAACCATTGGCAAGACTGCGTGCGGATGCCATCGCCTCTTCCCATGGTTTCTCACCAAAACAATTTGCGTTCTTCAGACCAACCAGCCCTGTCTTTTTGTCGGTAATGGTGCCATCGCCATGGTCAACATAACGATTATCGATAGAAACCGGCGTGGTTTTTGCGGGGCGCACCGTCGCCACTTGCGTTTGGGCTTGACGTTCAGACTCACGCTCGGCTTCAGCTCGCACCCTTGCTTCGGCTTGTGCCTCTTTATTTTCCTTTCCTGCCATCGTTTCAGCCCGATACCATTGACCATCCGTTGTTCGGCCCAGTACATGGATTTTCATTCCTTCCTTCAAACCCACGACAACCTTCCCTTTGGCGGTCGGTCCCTCCCGCAGCTTTGACGGCTTCATCACAAACATCTCGCGGTCCATCGCGTTCAGCTTTTCAGCAGGGCTTGGCTCTTTGGGTGGTTCGCCTCCGGCGACCATGAAAGGCTTATCTTTCAATTTTTTCAATCGATTTTGTGCCAAACCAGAAAACATTCCATTTGGAAATTTCTTTAAATATTCCTCAAAATCCACAGCATCTTGGCTTCCCTTGATTGTCTCCCAAAACAGTGTCTCCTGATTTGACTGCCCGCCACCGCCACCTGATCCCGCTCCCTTGGCTGGACCTTCCGGAACCATCTCAACTACTCCCTCAATCTTGAACTTGAACCGTTCCATCACTGTTTTCGGGCCATTCACATACGGCGTTTGCTTTCTACCGCTTTTCTCTTCAACGTAAGTGCTGGCCGTCAGCAACACTCCGTCCAGGCTCAAATCTTTGGCCTTGAAACCGTTCAGCAGTCCTGCGGTAAACAAACCGTTCCGTCCTTCCCCATCGGCAGCAACATTGCCGGGATCCGTGGCATACACAATCACCGTTCCCTTGGGTGGACTCGAAGTTGGTGCCAAACCTCGAACACTTCCTCCTCTAAACCTGCCGGAGAAATCGTTGTTCCGGCAGGCATCCAACATCACCATGTTGATTGTACTTTTAGCGTTATCAATTTCTTCCAATACATAATTGACGTCTACACCCTCGACTTGAGCAACCAATGCCTCGCTTTCAGCCGAAGCGTCAACAGGCATCAGATAATTATGGCTTTTGATCTGCAATCCGTGTCCGGCAAAATAAAACAGAGTCGCATCGGCATTCCCTGCGCGCTTACCAAACTCGGAAATGGCTTCGTACATATCCTCCTTGTTTAAATTTTTGTAGGCCATGACTTCAAAGTTGAATCCTTTCAACGCTTTTGCAATGTCATCAGCGTCATTGACCGGGTTTTTGAGCGGGCCTAAGAATTCGCCAACATAGGCACCGTTGCCTATAACCAACGCCACACGCTTTCCGATGTTCTGGTCGCGACTTCTCCCACGATCCTCCGTTGCCAGAACGGACATCAAGGGAATCAGCAGTCCGGCAACCAACAGCAGCCAATGTATTTTGGGGACTCTCATCGCTTTTTCATCCGTACCAAAGTTGAACCATCGGCGCATCATACAACGAAAAATTCCATCTTGGAAATGTTGGCTTCGAAACAAGGGGAGGTTTGGAATTCCGGGGGTTGCTGGCTGCCTTTACACGGGCAGCATTTTGTCTGTCGTTCGCTGGATGCTCGTGGTAGGCTGTGGATGAATGTACTAATCAAACTGTAAGGCTGAAGGTTGACACGCCATGAACGCTCACGATCTTGGCTATGCCAGATTATTTTCCCATGCCAGGATGATTCAAGACCTTGTGGCGGGCTTCATTCATGAGGAGTGGGTCGCGGGTTTAGACTTCGCAACACTGGAAAAGGTGAATCCAATTTATGTGACAGACGATTTCCGCAAACGGGTTGACGATCTTGTCTGGAAGATTCGTTGGCAGGGTACGGATCGCTGGGTGTACATTTATTTGATTTTGGAGCCGCAATCCACGGTGGACGACATCATGGCGGTGCGCAATGCCCTGTATGAGATGCTCCACCCGGCTTGGAAGCCTACCGCCCACATATGCGCTATTTGCTGGTGGACGAGCATCGGTATCAGGAAGGCGAACTGAAACCTATGCGCAATGTCGTGGCGGCGTTATTCAGATTGGAGAGGAGCCGCCGTCTGGAAGATGTCCGTTGCGTGATCGAAGAGTTGGACTCATGGCTAAAAAGCCCGGAACAGCGGGAACTGCGTCGGGCGTTTGCAAAATGGTTGAGTCGGATCTTGTTGCCAAGACTGTCAAAGAGAAATATTCCCATCCCGGAGTCCCTGCCGGAGATGGACGACTTGGAGGAGGTGCGTACCATGTTAGCGGAAACAGCGGAAGGATGGACCAGAGAGTGGAAACGTGAAGGTCATCAGGAAGGCGAGGCCTCAATGCTGATGCGCCTATTGCAACGCCGCTTCGGCACTGTGCCTGCCTGGGCAAACAATAAGATTACTAAAGCGGACCTGTCATCATTGGAGGAGTGGAGTCTCCGATTTGTAGATGCCCAGTCCCTGGAAGATGTTTTCTCGGACAAGGTGTGATCGCTGCATCCTTGACATTCTACATAAACAGTCTGGCGTTTTGGTGGGATTTGACCGCTCAGACGAATTTTAAAACGAACTTGCTCCAAGTGGCGTAGACGATTTCGACTCCCCGGAGTTGCTCCGGGCTGCATTTTTTCAGGCATATTGGGTCTATTGCCGCAGTGGGGCATGACGCGGGGACTTTTATCCCTGGCTCTGAGTAAGGCGCGACATGAAGGAAATGGAAACAGGACTCAAGCGTGATATGAAGGAAATGGAAACAGGACTCAAGCGCGACATGAAGGAAATGGAAACAGGACTCAAGCGCGACATGAAGGAAATGGAACTCCGGCTCACGCACAATCTGACCCTGCGCCTTGGCGGCATGATGGCCGCATCGGTGGCGGTCGTGGCGGCACTG
>JACSDG010000122.1 GCA_015660855.1 Magnetococcales bacterium | reverse complement strand
CAATAATGACGTTATGCCCTTCAGGCAAAAAAATCAAAATCAAAACCCTGGGGCTGCGCCCCTAGACCCCCCTTGGGGGGCAGTAAAATCAAAATCAAAATCAAAATCAAAAGAAAAACCTTGGAGGCTCTGCCTCCAAACCTCCGCCGGGGGGGATGATCCCCCCCGGACCCCCGCAATAATTTTTGCCAAACTTTGTTCTTCCGATATACGGACCCTTTTCTAGCCACGGACTCATCAGGCCGTCGCGGAAATGTCAGCCCGCTGTCCGAACAATCTGCTGGCACGTCTTGGCGAAATCACGCCGCTTGATCCATACCAAGGCCTCAGGCCCGCCTTGAGGAAGCTGCGCCAGTTTCTCTTCCGCTTCCCGCTCTTGTTTTATGGCCGCTCCGGGATCAATCTTACCCTTTTCCAAGGCTTGCTCCACCAAAACGGTCACACGATCATGACCAACCTCGACATATCCACCGCTCAAGGCAAAACTCTGCTCCCCAGTCCCTTCGGCCATGGCAAGCGTCAACTCCCCCGCCGCAAGCAAAGAGACCAACGGCGCATGACCCGCCAAAACCCCAAAACGGCCATCTTTTCCAGGCGCCGTAATAAACGTGGCCCGCCCGGAAATTAAAAGTTTTTCCGGTGTAACCACGTCCAATTGAAAGGTTTGATTCATGGCACTACCTTCCGCTATGAGGACAGCTTTTTGGCTTTATGGAGGGCGTCATCAATGGTACCCACCATATAAAAGGCCGCTTCGGGTACATTGTCATGTTTTCCTTCAATGATTTCTTTGAAGCCGCGAATGGTCTCGGCCAGAGGCACCAGAACCCCTTTTTGTCCTGTAAATGCCTCGGCCACATGAAACGATTGCGAAAGAAAACGCTGAATTTTACGGGCGCGGGCGACGGTGACCTTGTCATGCTCCGACAACTCATCCATCCCCAGGATGGCGATGATGTCCTGAAGCGATTTATAGGTCTGTAACACTTCCTGCACCTGCCGGGCCACCTGATAATGCTCCAACCCCACCACCTGAGGATCGAGAATACGCGAGGTCGAGTCCAGAGGATCCACCGCCGGGTAAATCCCCATTTCGGCAATCTGCCGCGAAAGAACAGTGGTCGCGTCAAGATGGGAAAACGCCGTTGCCGGAGCCGGATCGGTCAGATCGTCGGCCGGGACATAGATGGCCTGCACCGAGGTGATGGATCCGTTCTTCGTGGAAGTGATACGTTCCTGGAGTGCCCCCATGTCGGTGGCCAACGTCGGCTGATAACCCACCGCCGAAGGAATACGACCCAACAACGCCGAAACCTCGGAGCCAGCCTGGGTGAAACGGAAAATATTGTCGATGAACAACAACACATCCTGGTTTTGCACGTCGCGGAAATATTCCGCCACCGTCAGCCCCGTCAAGGCGACGCGGGCGCGTGCACCCGGAGGCTCGTTCATCTGACCGTAAACCAAAGCCGTCTTGGATTCTTTATAGTTTTTCGGATTGATCACCTTGGAGTCAATCATCTCGTGGTAAAGGTCGTTGCCCTCACGGGTACGCTCACCAACCCCAGCGAAAACCGAATAGCCACCGTGTCCCTGGGCGACGTTGTTGATCAATTCCATGATCAACACCGTCTTGCCAACCCCCGCCCCTCCGAACAGCCCGATCTTGCCACCCTTGGCATACGGTGCCAGAAGATCCACCACCTTGATGCCCGTCTCCAAAATTTCTGCTTCGGTAGACTGGTCGGCAAACGCAGGCGCAGGCCGGTGCAGAGGCAGGAAATCGGTGGTCTCGATTGGCCCCAGCTCATCGATGGGATCACCCACCACATTCATGATCCGTCCCAAAGTTTGATTCCCCACAGGAATCATGATGGGATGGCCGGTATCGATGACCTCGGTGCCGCGGACCATACCGTCAGTGCTCTGCATGGAGACGGTCCGGACAGTATTTTCACCAATGTGCTGGGCCACTTCCAAAACCAAACGTGGCATCCCCTCCCGATGCATGTGCAGGGCACTGAGAATGGCCGGAAGTTCGCCATCAAATCGCACATCCACCACCGGTCCAATCACCTGAACCACCCGTCCCACATTCTTACTCATTGGCAAAAACTCCGTCCATTGGCTGGATTGTTCTACGAACCGCACACGCCCTCGCGCCACAAGTCCAGTTCATTGCCCCCGAACCGGTCGCCAGGACGGCCCATACCACACCCCCCGGCGTCGTGACCATCAAGGCCGACCAACGTTAAAATTTAACCCCCAGAACAACCTAACCCTTGAGGGATTCGGCACCGCCGATAATTTCCATCAGTTCGGTTGTAATGGCGGCCTGTCGGGTTCGGTTATACTTGATGCTAAGTTTTCGAATCATATCACCGGCATTACGCACCGCATTATCCATGGCGGTCATTCGCGCTCCCTGCTCCGAAGCATCCGACTCGACCAGGGCTTGATAAATCTGCACCGAAACCCCATGGGGTAAAAGCTCGGTCAGAACTTCACTCTCCTCAGGTTCATAGATGGGAGAACCCCCTTGGGTTCCCTCCTGAGGCTCAACGGTCATGGGAATGATCTGCTTCCAGGTCATCTCAATGGTCAAGGCCGACTTGAACGTGTTGTAGGCCACGAGGCACACATCAAATTCATCCTTGGCAAAGTCGGATAACACCTGCGTCGTCAAGCTTGAATTGACGCGGTCAAAGGTTAAATTTTTGGTCATGCCCGAGAAGGAGCGACGAATCTGGGATTTGTACTGACGTTTGAGAACGTCAAAACCCTTGCGCCCGACGCAGGAAATGGTAACGACGTGACCACTTTCCTGGAGGGATTTGACCTTTGCCCGCACGGCCCGGATGACCGAACTGTTGAAGCTTCCGCACAGTCCGCGATCAGCGGTAAAAACCAGCAATTCTATCCGTTTACCCTTGGCTGGAGCTAAAAGTCGCGGCGCAGAATGAGGATCCATCTGGCTGGCAAGGGCACCGACCATCCGGCGGATGTGCTGACCATAGGGTCTGGCGGACTGGGCACGATCCTGCGAACGACGGAGCTTGGCCGCAGATACCATTTTCATGGCTTTCGTGATCTGCTGGGTATTCTTGACCGAGCGGATCCGATTGCGCAGACTTTTCAGATTGGCCATCTCTTTAGATTTCCAGTCAGCTGGTGGTATGCATGAGAGCTTCGGACATCTAACGCTATTTCGCAGCCAGAGGCGTGTCGGCCCCTTCAACATCTTCAAACTTGGCAATAAAGGTCGTTAGGACACTTCTGAGTCGTTCCTCAGTGGCATCGGTGATTTTTTCTTCTTTGCGGATGGTTTCCATGACATCGCTGTGATGACCACGCATATGTTCAAGAATCTTGGATTCCATGGCAGAAATTTCTTTTACGGGGACATTGTCCAGAAGACCCCGGGTTCCCGCAAAAAGAATCACCGCCTGCTCTTCCATGGAGAGGGGTTGATACTGTGCCTGTTTAAGCAGTTGCATCAACCGCTCACCGCGATGCAATAATTTTTGGGTCGAGGCGTCCAGGTCGGAACCGAACTGGGCAAAGGCCGCCATTTCACGAAATTGGGCCAAATCCAGTCGCAACGAGCCTGCGACCTGCTTGGTAGCCTTGACTTGGGCCGAACCACCCACGCGGGAAACCGACAGACCCACCGAGATGGCCGGTCGCATACCCGAATAAAACAGCTCCGACTCCAGGAAAATTTGACCATCGGTGATGGAAATCACGTTGGTGGGGATATAGGCCGACACGTCTCCACCCTGAGTTTCAATGATGGGCAGGGCGGTCAGCGATCCACCTCCCAAGGCGTCGCTCAACTTGGCAGCCCGTTCGAGGAGACGCGAATGGAGATAGAACACATCGCCTGGATAAGCCTCACGCCCCGGGGGACGGCGCAGCACCAGCGACATTTGCCGATAGGCAACCGCCTGTTTGGACAGGTCGTCATAGACGATCAGGGCGTGCATGCCGTTGTCGCGGAAATATTCCCCCATGGAACAACCGCAATAGGGGGCCAAAAACTGCATGGGTGCCGGATCGGACGCCGTAGCGGCCACCACGGTGGTATAGGACATGGCACCATGGTCTTCAAGAATCTTGACCACCTTGGCTACGGTCGAACGCTTCTGGCCGATGGCAACATAGACGCAAAAGACCGGCTTGGCCGTTTCGTGGGTACGTTTTTGGTTGATGATGGCATCCACCGCCACGGCTGTCTTTCCGGTCTGGCGGTCACCGATGATCAATTCGCGCTGACCCCGACCGATGGGAACCAGGGCGTCCAGAGCCTTGAGACCCGTGTACAGTGGCTCATGCACCGACTTGCGTGCGACGATGCCCGGGGCGATCAGTTCGACGAGACGGGATTCCTTCGCCCCCAGCGGACCTTTGCCATCGATGGGTGCCCCGAGTCCGTCCACCACCCGGCCCAGGAGTTCCTTGCCCACAGGGACTTCGACGATGCGACCGGTGCGCTTGACGGTAGAGCCTTCCTTGATTCCGGTGTCGTCGCCGAAAATAACCGCGCCAACGTTGTCCTCCTCAAGGTTGAGGGCCATCCCCTGGGTACCATCCGAGAAGGTGATCAGTTCCCCTGCCATGACCCTGTCCAGGCCGTGGATTCGGGCGATTCCGTCTCCCACCGCGATGACCTGCCCCACCTCCGAGATTTCCACCTCTTTGCCGAAGTCGGCAATCTCTCTTTTGATTATTTCGCTTATTTCGGCAATGCTGATCTGCATCGAATTACCCTCTCAATTGCGCTTTCAACCGGTTCAACTGACCACGCACTGAATAATCCATCATGAAGCTGCCAATCCGCACGATCATACCACCCAGGAGCGTTGGATCTTGTCCGAAATCGAGGCGGACATCCTTGCCGGTCTTGGTGGAGAGAATTTTAATCAAACGTTCCTCGTGGGCTTTGGTCAGGGGTTTGGGTGCGGTAACCTTGACGGTGACCACCCCACCGTGTTCCTCTTCGATCCGGCTGTAGGCGGCGACAATATCGTCGATGAGGATCATACGCCTTTTGTGGATCAGAAGCTTGAGAAAATTGACAGTCAAGGGATCGGTCTGCGCCTTGGACAGATAAATCTGGACAACTTTGGACTGTCTTTCGCGGGAGACTGTCGGATTGGCGAGCAGGGCGGCCAGTTCCGGCGCAGCGACGATGACGGCAAAAAATTCACGGAGTTCTTCGCCAACTTTTTGCAGCAGATCCCGACCCTGAGCCAGATCAGCCAGAGCCGAGGCATAACGTTTGGCCAGGGTGCTTGAGTGCACGATAAGGGGATCCTCGGAACACAGTTGATAAAACGGACGAGAGGCGACCCACGACATCCCGTTGGAACTGGGCCTGCCGGGACTTTGCCAAGTGGTTGCGTGACCCTGGCTGAAATCTTTCCTCTTCCGACGCCTCCACTCCTTAGCACATTTTCTGCCCCAGGTTCAATGTTCCTTTTCCATTTTATTGTTCACGTATCGGAAAAACCAAGTTTGGCAACAATTATTGCGGGGGTTAAGGGCACATTGTTATGCACAAGTTTGTAACCTCCCATGTCAGGGGGTGATCCGGGGTAGGACGGAGCGGAGCATGGCGACTGTTACCCCGCCTTGCCGCACGATTCTGGGTTTGGCGTCGTCAAAGGCGACGATGGTGGTCGGGGGTATCCCTGGGGGACAACATCCCGACAGGGTGAAATCGACATGGACACCGAAACATTGCCGCACGGTGACATCCTCCGTGAGCGGGGGGTGTCCTGAAAGATTGGCACTTGTTGAGATCAGGGGTTTACCCCATCGATGGAGGAGAGCCGCCACATGTCGGGAGGAGGAATGACGAACGGCCACGGTGGATCGGCCTCCGGTCACAACGTTGGGTAATCCTGGTTGAGCGGGCAATACCAATGTCAGGGGACCGGGCCAGAAATGTTGCATCAGGGACAAAGCCTGGGGCGGGGGAGGGAGGGCGACGGTTTCAAGATCGGTGCGATTTTGAATCAGGAGGATAAACCCCTTGGCGGCATCCCGTCCCTTCAGGGCCAGGATTTGTTCCATGGCCAAAGGATGAAAGGGGTCGGCTCCCAAGCCGAAGACTGTCTCGGTGGGATAGGCGATGATCCGACCGGCGTCAAGGGCCTCACAGGCTCTTGCCAATTCAGCGGGGGACGGCAGGTCGTCGGGGAGATGAGACGGTTGCATCATGAGTTCTGGAATAACTTGGTTCACGAACGCATACAACCGCTATCGGCCAGTGCACTCAAAGATGGGCCAATTGTTCCTGAAGGGCTTGATTTTTTTTCTCCACTCCCCGTGCCATTTCCGCACCATAGGCGTTTAACTTTTCAGCGATTTGCGGTTGGGTCAGGGCGAGAATTCTTGCGGCGTACAGGGCGGCGTTGGTCGCTCCCGCCTTGCCGATGGCCATGGTTGCCACGGGGATGCCGCCGGGCATCTGCACGGTCGCCAGTAACGCATCCATCCCTTTGAGATCGGTAGCCGAAAGCGGCACCCCGATGACCGGCAATGTCGTCACCGCAGCGACAACTCCAGCCAGATGGGCGGCAGCCCCAGCCCCGACGATCAACACCTTCAAACCTTTTTCTGCGGCCTCGGTGGCGTACTGATGCGTTCGTTGCGGTGTGCGATGGGCCGAGGTGACCAACATTTCAAAGGGAATTGCAAACTCCTTGAGAACCCGTCCCGCTTCACGCATCACTTCAAAATCGGAATCGGAACCCATGAGAATTCCCACAACAGGTGATGGATTCATTGTGCCTCCCTGGATAAGGCCCGGTGGGCGATATCCCTGCGAAAATAGACATCCTGCCAACGAATAAGGTCAACTGCCTCATAAGCGGTTTTGCGGGCCTGGGTCACCGTCGCCCCCAACCCCGTTACCCCCAGAACACGTCCCCCATGGGTTACGAGACGTTGATCCAACAGGCGTGTACCGGCGTGAAACACTTGAACATCCGCGCATCGATCCGCAGCGTCGATCCCGGTGATGGGATGATCGCTGGCGTAGCTGCCAGGATAACCACCGGCTGCCATGACCACGCAGACTGCCGGGCGCGGATCCCAGTCGATTTTCATTCCTGCCAGTGTCCCTTTGGCCGCAGCCAACAAAAACGGCACAATGTCCGAATACATGCGCACCAGCAAGGGTTGCGTCTCCGGGTCACCGAAACGGGCGTTGAATTCCAAAACTTTCAGTTTGTCACCGTCGAGCATCAGACCGGCATACAGCACTCCCCGGTAGGGACGCCCTTCTTCCGCCATGGCCCGAACCACAGGCTCCATGACTTCTGCCATGATGCGATCATGTATCCGGGGGGTACAGATGGGGGCGGGTGAATAGGCCCCCATGCCGCCAGTATTGGGACCGGTGTCTCCTTCTCCCACCGCCTTGTGATCTTGGGCACTGGCCAGGGGTAATAGGTGCTGACCGTCGGCGAAGGCCATGAAGGATATCTCTTCGCCAGTCAAAAATTCTTCCACGACCACTTCGCGTCCGGCATTGCCGAACTCCCGGGCAACCATGGCCCGGTGAACCGCCTGTTCGGCTTCGTGCAAGGTATGACACACCATGGCTCCCTTTCCCGAAGCCAATCCCGAAGCCTTGACGACAATGGGAGCCCCTTGCTTGCGGATATGCTCCAGGGCGGCTTTGGGTTGGGTAAAAACTTGAAAGTGGGCACTGGGAATATTGTGACGGCGGAGGAGATCCTTCATGAAGGCCTTGGATCCCTCGATGGCCGCAGCCGAGGCGGACGGACCAAAGACCGCTTGCCCGGCGGCCCGAAGATTGTCGGCCAGTCCGGCAACCAGGGGGGCTTCAGGTCCGACCACCGTCAGATCGATTCTTTTTTCAACGGCCAGCACTTCCAGGGCGACAAGATCTCCGGCACCGATGTTGACACATTCGGCATGGCGGGCGATTCCCGGATTGCCGGGGGCACAATACAATTTTTCCACCAAAGGCGACTGGGCGATCTTCCATGCCAGGGCATGCTCACGGCCACCGCCGCCAACCAACAAAATCTTCAGGCCCATGGTTTGTCTCATCCTTGGAAAAAGTGCGGCAGTTCAGCCCCACATGGCGATACCGTTGCAGACACTACTGGTTCCTTTCCTCCGGATCAGGATACCGAATCTCCATGATTCTTGTCGAGGATCTTCCCATGATTCCTGGAGGTTGCCAAAATCTGGACGCAGACGGGCAAAGGTGCGAAACTGGGGCGTTGGCTCGATGTTTTCACGTACTCTCTTTGGCTCTAAGGACTTGGTCATGGTGGCACCCACGGATCTTTCCGAGGCCCCTCTTCGGCACCATCGGTCGCCATATCAACCTTTTGTCCTTGTCTTCCTTGTTATTTTTCTTCCGGCGGCTGTAGTCACGATCAAACTTGATGTGTTTCATATTTTTGTCGCCTGGGTTTTGAGTGGTCGTGTCTGGTTTTTGGATGAGCTGGTGTCCATGCTGCTTTTGTGTATGTTACCGTTTATGGCTTACCTGAGTTATCGTTTGTTCCGGCTCAATCGGACGTTGCAGATCGACGAAGAGACCATTCGTCGCTTGCATCAACGTAACGAATCGATTCTTCATGCCGTTGGGGACGGTATATTTGGTCTGAACGGGGCAGGTCGAATGACTGTCATCAACGCATCCGCTGCCCGAATGCTGGGTGAGTCTCCCGAAAAACTTATGGACAGCCATTTGTTTGACATCCTGGGATTGCCATCCGCAACCGTGTCGGAAACGGTCGGCAGAGCTTTGGAAAGAACATGGATGGATGGTCAGACGCATCTTTGCGCGCAAGATTTTTTTTACCGCATGGATGGAACTTCGTTTCCTGTGGAGTACAGCTCAAGTCCTCTGGATCCAAGGAACCCTCGGGCCGGCGCGGTGGTTACATTTCGCGATATTTCCCGGCGTCTGCAAATCGAAGCGGAACTCAATCGCCTAGCCGCCGCCGTCAATCAAACCGAAGAAATGATCGTCATTACCGATGCCCAGGGAAACATTATCTACGTTAACTCCGCCTTTGAAACCATGACGCTCTATCCACGCCATGAGGTGCTTGGCTGCAACGTCGCCCACCTTCCGGAGAAGAGATTGATGGAGTCCTGGAGCGACAAGGTTTCTCAAGCTATTTCCCAAGGCATTCCTTTCAAACAACGTTTTCCAGCTCCAAAAAAGGATGGAACCCTGTTTCAAGCGGATATAACTTGGTCAGCGGTACGGGATTCCAAGGGTCGGATTACCGGTCACGTTGTCGTAGGCCGCGATATTACTCGCGAGCTGGGGTTAGGCCGTCACCTGAAAAAATCACAACGGTTGGAGGCCGTGGGTACCTTGGCTGGGGGAATTGCACATGATTTCAACAATATACTGACTGCTATTCTTTCCTACACCGAACTGACCATGGATGATCTTGATCCCAAGGGTTCAGAATATCGCAATCTCAATGAGGTGATGGAAGCGGCCAACCGTGCCAAAGATCTGGTCAAACAATTGTTAACGTTCAGCCGCAGGGGCGAGCGGGAACGCATCCCTTTGCTGTTGTCTCCGACGGTCAAAGAGACCACTTCCTTGCTCATGGCGGTACTTCCCGACAAAATCACCCTTGAAACATTTTTTCCTACAGAAGAAGATCCCGTTTTGGCCGATTCTTCACGAATCCACCAAGTGGTCATGAATCTGTGTACCAACGCAGCGGAGGCCATGGAAAAAACCGGAGGAGTCATCAAGGTGTGTTTGGAAAGAGTCCAGGTTGATCAGACCATGATTGCCAATCATGGAGTTTTATCCAGATTGCGCCCCGGACTGCACATGGTTTTGACGGTTCAGGACCAGGGGGGCGGAATTGACGCAACCCATATTGACCGACTCTTCGATCCTTTCTTTACCACTAAAAGTATTGGTAAAGGTTCTGGATTGGGGCTTTCGGTGGTACACGGCATCGTGCAGACCCATGAGGGTGCCATCAAGATAGATAGTTTGGTGGGAAAGGGTGCAATATTTCAGGTTTTTCTGCCGAGTGCGCTCCTCGTGGAGAGCGAATTGACCCGATGCGGTCAAAGGAGCAGGTCATGACACGGATTCTCGTTATAGAAGATGAGCGTCAGGTTCGGGATGTTCTCAAGCAGATACTTGAGAAAGCGGGCTATGCGGTTGATACCTCCGAGGATGGACGCAAGGGACTGGAACATTTTCGCAAAAATCCGGCGGACATGGTGATCACCGACATTCTCATGCCCGACAAAGATGGGCTGGAGACCATTGAGGAACTGGTTGGACTCAACCCGGGGTTGCCGATTATTGCTATTTCCGGGGGGGGGCCTGGAGAAAAGGCGCAGTTTGCCCTGGATGTCGCCAAAATGTGCGGTGCGGTGCGTGTCCTGGCTAAACCATTTTCTAGAAAGGAAATATTGGAAACAGTCGGCGATCTTTTCAGGGAAATCCAATAGGCCAAACGATCCCGGTTATATCGTTAAGGGATTGAAAACAAACGAAGGTTTAAACTCATGGATTTTCTTGATTTTCTCTATCAGGCGGCCAGATCCCGCTATCCCAAGGGCTACTTAGGCTCTCCGGATGCGGTGCGCATTGACGATACCGTGCAGTTGCAACAGTTGATGGCCATCCTGACCATGGATGGGGAGATGCCCATCCTGCTGCATATCGGCGACCAGATTTTTGACTATCATTCCTACCTTAAAATGGCAGGAACCCGGGGGAGTTCGGAAAAAAATCTCTATCTGCTCATCGATGCCCTGACTCCCCCCATTGGCAACATCCGCATTCGCCATGCCGATATGATCACCATCAGCCTCAACACCACATCTCATAACGTCGTGATGGATGTCGGCTTTATCGAACGGATCGGCGGTAATGTCCTGAAAATCACTTTTCCACAGGAGGTGATTGTTCGCACCGAGAAGCGAAAATCGGTCCGAGTCAACATAGATCCTGCCTGGGATGTCTCCTTGGAAATGGCGGTCGGGCGCAAGGATGCCTTCAGACCCAAACTGGAAAACGTCAGCTTCGGTGGATTTTATTTCAGGGCACCCGCTCAGCATCCCAAGCTGGCTGCCGACCAACATAGAACCGCCCGCTTTGCCTGGCCGACAATGAAGTTGGATGTTCAGGTTAAAATAGAAATTATAGAAATGTGTAAAAAAAATGGGGAAACATTTTTTAGATATCGATTCAGTTTTGATTCGTATGACAAAGCGATGCAGAAGATGGAAAGTCTCGTCGCCCATGCCCAAAGCCTGCACCTGCAACGTCGCCAAGCCCTCTTTAATCAGTGGGAGCTCAATTTGGAAAAAAAGGGCCACCACTAAAGAAAAAAACGGGCTGAACCATTTGGATCGGGTAGTCAATCGGGTTTGATTCGGATTAGACTCAGGCCCGGATGGGGATCCAGGCTTGGGGTAACTGTTCACCCCCCCCTTTTTTTTAGGTTGAAACTATTGCGGGGGTCCGGGGGGTGTGTCCGAGAGGTTCCAATATTCAAATTGACTGAAAGGTGTCAATCCGGGGA
>JACSDG010000231.1 GCA_015660855.1 Magnetococcales bacterium | reverse complement strand
CCTTTAAAAAAAATGGGGGGGACTGAATGGTTACAGTGCTTCAAGGCTTGTAAACACCCTGTTATGGAACCATTTTTCGCGCAACTCGTCCCATATATGCTCAACCGGGTTGAGTTCGGGCGCATAGGGCGGAAGAAACGAGATGCGCATATTATTCGGTAAATCAATAGCTTGACTCTTATGCCACCCGGCCCCATCCATGACCATGATGATGCGATCACTCGGATGACGCTTGGCCACCTCCTCCAGAAAGATCTGGGTACACTCGCCATTGACATACGGCAGTATGAGACTGTCAAATCCGCCGTCTTGCACCGACACCGCGCCATAGGCATAGGTATATTGGTGCGTCACCATGGCTTGGCAAATGGGCCGGAACGGCTTGGGACACCAGCAAGCCTGAGTATCGGAAATACGTCCGAACCGGGCTTCGTCCATGAACATCAACCGTAGCGGGCCTTGGTCCTGCCACTCTTGATTGATGATGGCTATGGTGTCCGGCAGTTTTTTTTCCATTCTTCCTGAGCCACGGCATCGGCTTGAGGATGACGTTTATCTGGGGCAAGCATGCGCCATCCATGCCTGTGCAGCAGGTTGTACACGGAAGCCAAGGCAACCTTGCGGTCGAGGTGTTCATCCAAAGCATGTTTGATCTCGCCAACCACCAAAATGCCACCAGATTTTGCTTGGTCAAAGAATGGTCGCAGGAATTCCGTCTCGGCCTCACGGGTTATATTCTCACGCCGCCTGCCGCCATGCCCTTCACCAATCGGTTTCGGCGCACCACCCCCTTTAATGAAGCGCGTGCGCAACCGACATGCCCAACCAACGGACACACCAAGTATTTGCGCCGTTTTTGGCATTGACATGCCAAACTCAAGAGGCAAAACAACGGCTTGTGCCTGCCGCAATTTCTCTACTGTTTTGGCTTTGGGCAAACACGCCTTTGCTTGCTCCAGTACTTCAACTCCGCTTGCGGTTCTCGCCATGTGCACATCTCCCATGCAAAGAGGTTGATGCGCTAATTATTGCATTTTTGATTTAGAAATGGAATTATGCGTTCACATAGGAGATCGGATTCTGAGCTTTTTGTGGCAGGTACTTCTTAACAGATCGGTCAATGTATTTGTTACGGATATCATCCATCGCTATGTGACCCTCGAATTCCCATCTACCTTCGAGTGTTACGTCAGAGGTTGATCTAGTCTCATAAGGCAGTGACCCAGCTGGGTACCATGAATCCACCTCAAATACTTCTCGTACCACTCCCTCAAAAACTGAAAAAGCGAATTTGACACTTTCCACCCGTTTTTTGTTAAGCTTCCAAACACCTCTGGTCGCTTCATATAGTTCTCTGGCTGACATGCCGTGCCGATACAATTTGTTAATGCGAATCAGTAATACCGGGTCATCAATCTCTCCTGGTGCAGCAGCATAATATGTCACCAATGTCTTCAAAGGCATGCGGCCAAATTGAATACTTTGCCAACCTCGAACAGCGTTCGACAGGAGATCAAGACCAAAGAAATCAATGATTGCGGCCTCTATTCGTAATGCTGTCTCCTCGTTCGGTAACGCATGAGTGAGAATGTCAATCTGTGGATCTTTGCCAAGTTCATTTAACTCTTCTAAAATCCTTGTCTTTCGTGTTTCACCATCCGCGCTCAAGTGCGATAGTACTCGTTGTCCTTGACCTTTTCCGACATAAAAAGGGTGTCCTGTCCTTGGATCTGTATAAAGATAAACGTAGTAACCAAGACGATCAGCAACTTCTGTAGGCATTTTTGAAGAAAGATATGCATCCATTTTTTTATCTCCTTGATCCATTTCCGACCAACAGACTGTCCGTACCGTCATTCTGGACTAGCCCCAGCCAAAGCAAGCAATGATACCACGCACCACTGGCGCGCACACCGGGCGCAAAGGGTGCGCAATTCTGTGCGCTACAGCCTAATATTGAACAGAAGTGACCCTTTGCGTCAAGCCTGATGAAGTCCAGGGCAATCGCATTTGAAGTTGGCATGTCCCAGCATGCAGGTTGACTCCGCGCTCTTTTTTTTTGCTGCCCTTGCCTGAGATCGCTGTTTTTTGAGTGCCAGCTTCGCCATTACCACCTCGCCCTGTTTTTCTTGCAGACGTTCCTTGGCGACTGGCCGCACCAGTCGCACCCTGCTGGTTTTTTCTTCCGGCAGGCGAGGAGTGTGCGGGATCCCCAGTGCGCCACGCCTTCTCGCTACCCGTTGGCCTTGATGGTTCGGAGAGGTTGGCGGACATTTTGGCTCCCTTCAAGACCAGAGAATGTTCTATCATGGGATGTCCTTGCCTACCCAATCTCAATCAAAAAAGGTGAATTAAAAAATCCAATAATATCGCGAGTTGATTTGAAATGGAGAAGTGGGCCAAAGAGAGAGGAAATTGGGCCAAAATTCACGGAGGGTGAGTGGAGCTGAACTGGAAAACGGGCTGGGGTGGCCTCGTTAAAGTATTGGAAACATTGGGGGATTTTTTATGGATTTGACGGGATGCGTAGGGCGATAAGGTCTTACCAAGGCATTGGCAAACATTTCTGGAGAGATAGGGGGAATATCGCTCACATCGGAACCTGTCAATGAAAATGATACACTGGGGTGAAAAAAATTAGTGTAGATCTCCAGCGACTGACCTACCTCGGACTGCGTTTTTTTAGGCATGGTG
>JACSDG010000121.1 GCA_015660855.1 Magnetococcales bacterium | reverse complement strand
GACAAAGGATATGACGCAAACCATTTTATTGAGGCTATCGAGACCAAGGGAGCGCAGCCTGTCATTCCACCGAGAAGCAATCGTATCAATCCGAGAGAGAATGATCGTCATTGGTACAAGGAGCGTAATCTCGTCGAACGTTTTTTCAATCGAATCAAGCAGTTTCGTCGCATAGCGACAAGGTACGAGAAACTGGACAGGAACTTCATGGGAATGATCCTTTTAGCATGCACAATGATTTGGCTAGCATAAAATATGCTAATGTCAACACGCCCTAAGATTCCGTAACATCCTGTCGTTCAAAGGCATTTTGCTTGCGCCTCCCCAGATTTGTTGATCTATTTTTTCCCATCTTAACCAGCAGACCAACAAATCGACCAACAAATTTGTCGGCCTTTCCCGGTTTTCCTCATACTTACCGGACATAAAAAAAGCCTGCAACATTGATTTTGCAGGCTTTTTTAACTCTATCGTGTGTCTTCGGGCGAAGTTATGGCGTCCCGTAGGGGAATCGAACCCCTGTTACCGGCGTGAAAGGCCGATGTCCTAGTCCACTAGACGAACGGGACACAAGAAACTGGATGTTTTCGGTGGAAGGAACCGCAACGATCAGAGCGCCCCTGTTCCCACCCTTGCGGCGCATACAGTAAAAGGAATTACGGCACTTGGCAACCCCATCTTTGAAAAAAGATGAAAAAAGCCACCAATTTTATTTTTTCTCCTCCAGAACCTTGTGGTAAGCCGCCGTCAATCTTTGAAGATATTTCTCCCGGGAATAGTCTTGACGCACCTTTTCCCACCCTTGCTGCCCCATTTGGGCTGCTAGGTCGGGATGGTGCCACAGGTGTTGAATTTTTTGCGCCAATTGGACACCATCCCCCATGGTAAACAGGAATCCCGTGCGTTCATCCTCAACAATTTCACCAAGCCCCCCTACCGCCGAAACAATGACCGGTCTGGCCTGGGCCATGGATTCAAGCACAGTCATGGGAAATCCCTCAAACCATACACTGGGCAAAACCACCATCCGGGATTGACGGATCAACCTGCCCAAAGGTTCCGCAGTCATGTGACCCATAAAGCGAACATTTTCGGGGGCGTTCTTGACAAAGGGAGAACCTTCGTCAAATCCCCCCGCCAGTCGGAACGGAATATCGGGACAGAGCCGGGCGGCGTGGAGCAGGACCGTGATACCTTTTTCAACACTGACGCGGCCAACAAAGGCGCAATAATCACCATCCCCTGCGACAGGAGGGGGCGTGGCAGAGAGATCCAGCGCATTGGGGATAATGCAAATCCGCTCGGGATCAAATCCTGCGTCAATCAGCCGTTGTTTTTGAAATGCTGTCAAGGTGGCAAAAAGAGAGACATTTCCCTTATACAGTCCCAACCTTTCCGAAACCATCCCCCGCAGGGCATACCCCAGACTTTTGGTCCATTGACTCTCACAATTGTTAAAAAAACACCAATATTCGTGCCCGCCCGCACAACGTTCACAAATGGTTCCCTGGTGCAGATGTAATCCGGTCGGGCAAACCAAGCGATAATTGTGAACGGTCATGACGACCGGTATGCCGTTGGCTTTGCATTCTGGAAGAATGGCGGGGGAAATGAGTGGAAAAAGATTGTGAATATGGACAATGTCGGGTTTTTCCCGTACCAAAAACTGGCGAAAGGCGGCCCTGGAAAAAGGGTTGTACATCCCCCCGAAAAATGCCCTGGCCCGTCCCCAGGGCATGGTTCCAATTTCGGCACTGCCACGCATGAAGGTGACCACCTCATGACCACCGGCCGCCAATAGCCCTTTTTGAAAGGCCACGACGGTCTCCTCTCCGCTGGGGCGCCCATAGGCGTTATGAACCAGTGCAACTTTCATGACATCACCTTGGAACAGGTCGCGTGACCGGGGAAAAAGAACAGGCATGAAGGTCCATTATCCCTGTTGGTGCGAAGGTGTCAATCCAGGGGATGGCTTGCAAGGATAAAATGGCTGGATTTTTCATGCCCTTTTCTAACCTTTACGTTTGATCTTGAACAAAAAAATATTCAAAGCTTTCTTATTGTAGTCGAAACAAGGTTCGATGCCGCTGATAAAGATCCAGGACTTTGTTTCTGCATTTCGTTAAAATGGGGGTTTCCTGATTGGATTTTTAAAAAATCATGGAGGCGACAGCCCGTCCCGGGATCATCCTCGAAAAACGCTGTTGTCTCCTCGAGTGAGGTCAAGGAGCAGGCAACGCTATGTACCGCAGCCATTTTGGGTTGAAGGAGCTTCCTTTCCAAATCACCCCCGATACCGATTTTCTCTACTTCAGCCGGGCTTCCCAGGAAACTCTGAACGTAGCCATGGTGGCCCTCTCCTTCGGCGAAGGATTTGTAAAAATCACCGGCGAGGTCGGGACGGGAAAAACTCTTTTGTGCCGAAAACTCCTCTCCATGTTGGGCGAACGCAATTTTGTTACCGCCTACCTGATCAACCCCATGATGAAACCGGAAGACACCTACAAAGCCTTCGCCGAGGAAATGGGGCTGGCCTCTTTCGATGAAGCTAAGGGATTTCAACATTTTATCAAACAAATCACCGAACGCTTGATCGAACTTAAACAACAAGGTAAAAACGTTGTTCTCTTCGTCGATGAGGCCCAGACCTTAACCGATGAAACCCTGGAAGCGATTCGACTCATGACCAACCTGGAAACCGAAAAACAAAAAATTCTCCAGGTGGTCCTGCTGGGGCAACCGGAATTGGATCAGCGTTTGGAAAATCAGTACAATCTGCGACAGTTACGTCAACGCATCACCTTTTCCAGTCGTCTGCAACCTTTGGATGCCCTGGAAATACGCAATTATTTAAACCATCGCCTCCAGATCGCCGGTCACCAGGGGAAAGACCTTTTCACCCCGCGCGCGATGCAACGACTCCATCGTCACAGTGGTGGCATCCCGCGCCTGATCAACATACTGGCCCATAAAAGTCTCATGGTCGCCTTCGGCAAGGGGATACACACGGTGGATGTCCCCCACATAGCCGCCGCCGTCGCCGATACCGAAGGATTGGCCGCCCCGGGATTTCGGGCCAAACTACAACGCTGGCTGCCATCTCTGAAATTCATCCGTTCCAAAGGACCGGCGGCGGCAGTCCTGTTGTCCGCAGCGGCTGTTCATTGCCAAGCCTGGAGCTTCCTGTCATGAGTCTGATCAATCGGCTGCTGGTGGATCTGGACAAAAGGCAGGTCCGGATCACCGACCAGACCGATCTGCCACCCCTGGAGATCAAGGCGTTT
The DNA here is from genome assembly GCA_015660855.1 of Magnetococcales bacterium. Classification (GTDB taxonomy): domain Bacteria; phylum Pseudomonadota; class Magnetococcia; order Magnetococcales; family UBA8363; genus UBA8363. Next base: position 8,329 of record JACSDG010000121.1, on the reverse strand, counting down.
CACGTCGTCCCCAAAAATGGACACCGGTTTTCTCGCCCCGTCTGGCTTGGAATCTTCAGCTTAGTCGCAATTCTGGCCACAAGCTTTCTCACCTGGGTAAAACCCCTGAAAGAGACGGTAATCCCCACGGGAGGAAGTGTTGTAAAACAAGACCAGCCCTCCAATCCACCCTTGGCTACCCTGACGACCAGCCCCCCACCCCCGCAAGCCAGCGTCATGTCCCCCCTTATCGAAGAGGAAGAGACAGTGACTCCAGGGGGGGTGATCGTGGTTCCGGAAACCGTGGCTTCCCCCCCACCGCACGCCAAAACCACCCCCTTCCTGTCCTTCATTGGTCGCAAAGGGGAGAAACCTTTGGGTTTTTCTGCAACCCCCCCGCAAAAAGCACCCGATCCGCCACTTCCCAAGCAAACGCCCATAGTGACCGCCGTACCGGATCCCCCCGTTGTCAGTCCCGTCCGCCGTTTCAACGATAAGGTTCCGACCGTTCGTCTTGACAACCCGGTCGCCTCCCCCGGTGCGCTGCTGCCAGCCAACAAGCCTAGCAGCATGCACGTCGCCCGTGCGACGGCAGGTCAGCCTTCTCCTCTCCAAAATCCGGAAGTGATTCCAACGCTGCCAACGGCCAATAGGTACGTCTCCCGACCGTCGCTCAAACAATCTGCTCCACCCCAGAGCCAGGAAATCATTCCAACACTGCAAACAACCCAGGACAACCCGGACCTGTCGGCCAGCAAAAAAGTCGCCCGTGCAACCACGGGTCAATCCCCTTCCCTGGAAAATCAGGAAACCATTCCGACGCTGCAAACAACCCAATCCCTGACGTGGGCGCGCACCCTCCTGGAAGATGGCCAGTATGAAGAAGCCGAAAGGGTGGTGCGAAACCAAGTGGCCCAGAGCGGAGAATCGGCCACCGCATTGGGCATCTTGGCGATTCTGGAACAAAAACGCGGCAATCTGGAAACTTCCAACCGCTACTATAATCGTCTGTTGCGTCTGGAACCGGATCAATACCGCTGGTGGTTGGGTCTGGCAGTCAACAAAGATCAGTCCGGAAGCAAGAATGAAGCGGTATCATTTTACAGACATGTGGTAAAAATGAACAACGTCGATGACCAAGTTTTCCGCTTTGCCCAGGAACGATTGCGAATTCTGGAAGCCAAATCTGCCCCGGAAAGATGACCTTGATCAAGAAGCCTGGACCGCAGCCGCCGTCCCAAACTGGGCGACTGCTGGACGCATCGGAAATCAAAGTCCGGGACGCACCATGGACCAGGCAGTTTGCACTATATTCTCCCTGGTAAAACCAAAGGCGTCCAACACTTGTTGAAAAGGACCGGCGACACCATATCCCTCGACGGCAATGATTTTCCCCTGCAAACCCACCCATCGGTGCCACCCCATGGGGGAAGCCGCTTCAACGGCCAGTCTTTGGGTCACCCGCGCCGGCAAAACCGTTTCCTGATACTCCGGCGATTGGCGTGCAAACAACTCCCACGAAGGCATGGAGACCAGACGTACCCGAATTCCCTTTTGCACCAGTTCATCGCAGCAATCCACGGTCAATGCCAGTTCGCTGCCACTGCTGATCACGATCAATTCCGGTTCGCCAACGCAATCCTGGCGTACATAGGCCCCCTTTTCCACAAAGACCGGCGCATCCTTCACCACCAGGGGAATGGCCTGACGAGTCAGGATCAGTGCCACCGGACCCGGCAATTGCATCGCCAATCGCCAAGCAGCCTTGGTTTCCTGTCCATCTCCCGGACGAATGGTCGTCATTCCCGGAATGGCGCGCAAATGGAGTAAATGTTCCACCGGTTGATGGGTTGGACCATCCTCCCCCACCGCAATGCTGTCGTGCGACATGACATAGATCACCCGCAAGTGCATGAGGGCGGCCATGCGCATGGAGGGGATCATGTAATTGGAGAAGGAAAAAAAGGTTCCGCAATAGGGTAAAAATCCACCATGGGCCGCCAGGCCGTTGGCGATGGCACCCATGGCATGTTCACGAATGCCAAAGTGGATAATACGCTCCGGTTCAAAAGAAAGATGCGTGCCCACCGAAGGCCCCAGGTCAGCGGAACCGCCCCACAAGGCCGGAACTTCCTGGGCAATGGCGTTGAGAATGCGACTTGACAAGATGCGTGTGGGCCAACTTTCCGGCGGAATAGGCACGGAATCAATGGCTTTCAGCCAAGCATCCCCCAGATTTAAATCCAGGCGGTCTTTGAAACGTTTCCCCAGATCGGGATTGCCATCGGCCCATTGTTCAAAGTGTCGCTGCCAATCCATCCGGGCCTGTTGCCCACGCTGCCGGACCTGCTGCCACAACTGTCGCACCGACAACGGTACATGAAACGTTTCTTGTGGCCAGTTGAAGAAACGCCGGGTTTCCGCCACCGCCTGAGGTCCCAGGGGGGCACCATGGACCTCTTCGGAATCCTGTTTGGGACTGCCATAACCAATATGAGTGCAAACGATAATCAGGGAAGGGCGTTGAATCTCCTCCTTGGCGGTCAGTATGGCCCGATAGATCTCCTCCATCGATTCCCCATCTTCCACCCACAACGTATGCCACCCACAGGCCTGAAAGGTCATGGCCACATCCTCGGTAAAGGCAAGATCGGTGGAACCTTCGATGGAAATGTTGTTTTTATCGTACAGACAGATCAACTTGCCCAATTGCAAATGACCCGCCAGAGAAGCGGCCTCATGGGTGATCCCCTCCATCATGTCGCCATCGGACATGAGGACGTAGGTATGATGGTCCAACAGGGGAGGTGTCTCTGCCACATGGAAGGTTTGCCCCAAACGCCGTTCCGCCATAGCCATTCCCACGCCCATGGCAAAACCCTGCCCCAACGGACCTGTAGTCACTTCCACTCCTGGAACCACCCCGAGTTCCGGATGGCCCGGGGTCCTGGAACCCAACTGCCGAAACCGTTGGATTTCCTCCAGGGGAAGGTCGTAGCCCGACAAATGCAGCAAACCGTACAACAACATGGAGGCATGGCCCGCAGACAGGACGAAACGGTCGCGGTCGGGCCAATGGGGATGGGTGGGGTCATGTTTCAGGATGCGGGACCACAAAACGTGAGCCATGCTCGCCGCCCCCATCGCCATTCCCGGATGGCCTGATCGGGCTTTTTCTATGGCGTCAACCGCCAACATGCGCAGGGTGTTGCAAGCCAGCCGGTCTGCGTCATCGAATGAATTCATGGGATCAACTTTTAAAAAAATGGTCTGAGGGCATCGAGTCGTGTCTTCAATCTGGTGAGAAATATAAAGGGATAGACAAAAACATGCAATCGTGGTTAATGTGAGATAGTCTCCGTTTGGTGTATCGGGTAAACAAAATTTGGCAAATTTATTGTGGGGGTCCGGGAGGGGATCATCCCCCCGTGCCGCGATTTGGAGGCGGCAGTCCACCGAGGTTCTTTTTTTGACAATTGGGACAAAAAGCCCCCTTCACTGTTTTTGACTTTGATTTTTGCCCGCAGGGCATCCTGTTCTCTAGGGAAGACATTCCAGGCAACCCAGGTACACCCATGTTTTCCAATTTTTTCATCGTCGGCCCCATGCCGTCCAGCATAGTGTACGGTTTTTACGACTGGCGTCTGGTCATTTTGTCCTTTGCTGTGGCTGGCATTACCTCTCTCACCGGACTGGATATCGCAATCCGGGTGGAACTGTTGGAGTCCAAACAGTTGACCTCGCCAGCATCGCGGTTGTTCTGGGTTGGAGTCGGGGCCTTCGTCATGGGAACCGGAATATGGTCCATGCATTTCATCGGCATGCTGGCCTATGACATGCACTGCCGGGTTTCATACGATTTCTTAACAACTTTTCTTTCCATTATTCCCGCCGTAGCCAGTTCCTTTTTCGCGTTGCGTCTGGCCATTGGCAAAAACAACGACAAAAACAAAATCATCCTCGGAAGTTTGATCATGGGCCTGGGAATCGGGCTTATGCACTATGTGGGCATGGCTGCCATGCGCATGCCGGCCCGAATCCTCTATTTACCCGACCTGTTTTTTGTTTCCCTGTTGGTCGCCGTGGTCACTTCCTTTATTGCCCTGATGTTCACAGCCCGAATGGTTCAACGCAGGGATCATGATGTCATCTTCAAAAAGCTCATCAGTGGCACGGTAATGGCCATGGCCATTTGCGGGTTACACTATACCGCCATGCACGCCGCCGTTTTCGTCTCCATCCCTATGGACTCCGAACCCCCCGCCGGTTTAAGCCCAGAATTTTTCTCCGGGGCCATTTTTTTTCTGGTATTTGTTGTATTGGGTGGCTATTGGATACAACTTAGCCTGAGTGAACGAGAACTGTCACAAGCTCAGGAAAAAGCCGACCGAGCCAATCATGCCAAAAGCCTATTTTTGGCCAATATGAGCCATGAACTTCGTACTCCCATGAACACCATCGTCGGCATGATCAACCATGTCCTGGAGTCCGACCTGAATGAAAGTCAACGCCACCATCTAACAACGCTTCACCGCGCCACCGATGCCCTCCTTTCCATCATGGACAATATCCTCTATTTTTCCGAGATCGAAGCGGAGAAGCTGGTATTGGAGTATGTCCCTTTCAATGTTCGCCAAGTCGCCGCCGAAGCCCTGGAGCGTATGGAACTGACCGCCAAACAAAAGGGACTCCGTCTGACCTGGGAATATGAAGACAATCTCCCCCCTCTCCTTTTGGGTGATCCTGATCGCCTGCGTCAGATACTGATCAACCTAGTCCATAACGCCATAAAATTTACATCGTCCGGCTTTGTCGCCGTGATTATCAAACCGGGAGCCGGTAACCTGGAGAAAAAAAACGCGGTTTTTCCTGTTCATTTGATCGTCATGGATACCGGCATAGGGATTCCAAGAAAAGATCAGGAGTCGATTTTCCATGGCTTTTCCCAGACCGGTAGTTGCTCGACCCGTCGTTCCGGTGGTGCCGGTTTGGGTTTGTCCTTGTGCAGACAATTGGTGGAGAAAATGGGGGGGGTACTTTGGGTCGAAAGCGATGGTTCAAGCGGTAGCACCTTCCACATCAATATCCCATTTCCTCTGGCCGACAACGATGCGGTCGTTCACGTATCGGAGGAAAAAATTTGCCATGGACAATAAACATACGATTTGAGGTATCGGAAAAACAAAGCTTGGCAACAATGATTGCGGAGGCTAAGGGGATCGTCCCCCACCGGTGGGGGAGCGGGAGTAAAGACATCAAGGTTTTTCTTTAATAGTTATAAAAATAAAAAGTTTATTACCATGGCATGAACCGATTAATGAAGCTCATGGGTCTGGTAGCACCATTCATGTCACGACCCATCGCATGGACCGTCCCAGTCATGGAGTGAACTGCTTGAGTGATGCCCTGAAGATTTTGCGCCATGGGGGTTAAGGTGTTAAGTTTGCGCGACATTCCATCCATGGTGGCGTTCATTTCCAGAACGCTCTTACTCATTCCCTGAACACTTTTTTCCATATCGCCGACGCTGTTGGCCATGAAAGTCACCTTGCCACTCATCGTTTCAATGCTATCGGCCATGTTTTGCATATCAACCGACATGGTTTCCATATTGTCGCTGATATATTCAAGATGCGTGGACATCAGCTCGACATTGTTGGAAAGCATTCCCACATTGGAGGACAATGATCCCATGTTGAACCCCATTTGCGGATCGATGGCCGAAGCCATGATGCGAATGTCCTGGGTCAAACTGAAGATCAGGAAGAAGCCATACATTGCCAATATGATGAAGGCGAAAAGCGATGGGTAGACAATCAATTCCCATCGACGGGCACTTTTATCAAAGCTTTTGGCAAAATCGTAAATGACCTTGCCGGAACACTCGTTGCACTCGTCATATTTACCAACAGGCGAAAAAATGGCCGAATTGCGGAACGACTTTTCCGTCTGATTTCCGGCGCAGGGAGCCGCCTTTTCCACTGGTGCATCCGAGGAATTTTGGTTGTCCGCCATGAATCCTGTTTCTCCTGAGATCTTGCTCACCCGGTGGACTCGCCCGCGAAAGCCACCGTCCATGGTCCAGGAGGCGAAAACAACCTCGGACCGTCCTTAGAACATGATGCCCTTCGGGCAAAAAAACAAAACCTTGGGGCACCGCCCCAAACCCCGTCGGGGAAAATGGTCCCCCCGGACCCCTGCAGCAATTCTTGCAAAACTTAAGATTTTGCGCAACAGTCAACCATCGGCGTCGGGATAGAGAGTTTTGGCCAAATCAATGATTTCTCCGGCAGCCTTGGCATCGGATCCCAGTTCAAAGACCGCCCGCCCTTCGCTGAAGGAACGACGATAGGCAGTCCTTTGAAAAATTCGATTTTCCATGACGGTTACCCCGGAAAGAGTACGCAAAGCATCCTGAGTCTCAATAGCTTCCCGCATTCCCGGATGGGTATCGGCACGGTTGATGAACATGCAAATCTCCGGCAAAGCCTTTTTTCCAGCAACCGTCTCAGCGATAATATCCCGGAAGCGTGCCGTGGACCAGACATCGGCTTGGCTCGGAGGCACTGGCACCACGACCCGATCAGCCATGGCAATGGCTTGGCGCATGGCCCACAGATTGGATGCCCCTACATCCACCAGCACCTCGCCGACATGCTGACGCATGATTTTGGTCGGATTGCTGTCGGGACGATAGATTTTGAGTTCCGGTGCAACCCCCTCTTCCATTCGTACTTCATTCACATCGCTCAGAGTGGACTGGGGATCAAGATCGAAACAGATAACATGGCGACCCTGAACGGCGAGCCACACGGCAAGGTTGAATGTTATCGTGCTTTTGCCACAGCCACCTTTAAGATTTCCTATAACTGTAATCATATATTATTAAAACTCAAAGGTAACCAGAAATCGCCCCCCGACTGCCGATCATTGTACGTGTGACCTTCCAACAAAAACCGGGTTTTTCTATATTTGGATGTCCTTTTCCAAGGCAGACCGGCGGATTGGCAGTGAGTCCATGACTGCCATTTTCTAGTTGCCGTCCCGGTGTCGAACCGGGCCACCAAAAGGTCAAGCAACCGCTGACGCACGGACCGGTGACTCAGTGAGGTACGTTCAGACAAGGACCGACCCGGCATTCCACCCTTTGGAGTTTCACGTAAATTGGTCGTTATTGCAAGACCCAACGGCCAAATTCAAACCGAATTTGGTAAACGAGATGGTGTTCGTTACGTATCTCACTGTTTTATTTGATATTATCAACGCAGTGTTATTCTTGAGGGCCACGATCACCGTTTTGGCAGGAACATAATGCCCTCCGGACAAGGACCACACCCCCACCGGGAGGATGATCCCCCCCGGACTCCCTCAACGATTGAATCCATTTGAAGAAAAATGAGAGTGGGACTGAATGGTCATCCGTAACCGTTCAGTCCCCCCCCTTTTTTTCAGGGTTGAAACTATTGCGGGGGTCTGGGGGGAGGTTCTCCCCCCAGTGGAGCCTTGGGGGCAAAACCTCCAAGGCTATTCTTTATAATTTTTATTTTTACTCTGATTTTACGCCCCCCTTCGCACTTTTTGCGAAGAGGGCAACCGCAACGCATGAAGCCATGCACATAACTGTAAAAACCGGGTGGGCTAAACGGTTACGGTCATCCTCAACTTACTATCGCGCACCAGCAGCAGGAGCGGCGACAGAAGCAGCGGCAGCGGCACCAGCGGCAGCACCAGCGGCAGAACCAGCAGCAGAACCAGCGGCAGCACCAGCGGCAGCACCAGCACCGGCAGCAGCACCAGCAGCAGCACCAGCAGCACCAGCAGCACCAGCAGCAGCACCAGCAGCAGCACCAACAGCAGCACCGGCAACAGGATCAGGAGTACCGGGCGGATCTAAGGTAACGACACGGTAGATAAGATAAGTGCTTTTATTAAGGATATCCTCGATTTCGCTTTCCTTCTTGTTTTCAATCTGTGCTATAGCCTTTTCGTCAGAATTGTGCAAGGACGCATCGGTATACTGTGGACAAACCAACTGGCCGCTTTGGCATTGTTGCAGGCGGAAAAGTTCGCTGTCATTCACGATAAGGAATTTCTCTTTGGACTTCGCTGTTTTATCCCCCGCGAGGTGCACGTTGATGGAGTGCTCGAAAAACTTATCTGCACGCCACTGGGCAACCCAGTCATCGGTTGATCTTCCCGTGAAAAAGGTAGCCACGCTGAACAGGGCATCAAACACTTGCTTGAAACTATCTAGTGCTTGGAAGGAAATAAAAATATCATTTAATTATCAGTATCATGCAGAGAATTTATAGCAATATAAGCATCTTCTTATACTTAAATTTCTTTCGAA
>JACSDG010000230.1 GCA_015660855.1 Magnetococcales bacterium | reverse complement strand
GTGGGCTGCTGCCTCCAAACCTCCGCCGGGGGGGATGATCCCCCCCGGACCCCCGCAATAATTTCAACCTTAAAAAAAAGGGGGGGACTGAATGGTTACGGTCAAACTGCGGTTATGTCCCTGGCTCTTGCCTCAGTGAGGGCAAGAATCCGTTTGCGAGGGTTTGATGAACTCAAAATTTTAACGATTGTCTCCTTCATCCGGAATAGAGCCTAGGCATGGTTGACTTGGTAACGAAGCTTGAGAGATTCGGTTGTATCGAAAATTCAGCGTAAAAAATTTCCAGAGACTTCTTGTTGAGTTCAATAAAGGCCGAGGGTTTCAGTTTTTTCCGGGCCTTAGAAAGAGCTGCCGCAGTTACGACACGCCGAAACTAATGGGAAGGATTTAGGACGCGAAAGAGGGTACTATGTTCGATGGGGTTGAAACAGGGGGAGGGTGTGTTGTGTTTGAAAACAAAATTTTTTGGAAATACGGGCGAATGTTGCTGTTTTGGCTGTTGGTTCTGGCCGGAGGTTCAAGATTGGCTGCGGCGGCACCGGTTTCCCAACAGGCGTTGTTGGAACCCGCCGCCTTTTCCACTTTGTCCAGTCGCATGGCTGGTACGGTGGATGCCATTCATGTTCGGGAGGGGGGTTCTTTTGCGCGTGGGGATCTTTTGGTTGTTTTTGACTGTGCCATGCCCAAGGCCCGGTTGGCCAAGGAACGTGCTGATCTGCAAACGGCGGAAAAAAAACATGAGGTTAATCGCCGTATGACCGAGTTGGACAGTGTGAGCCAGGTAGAATTGGCCTTGTCCGATGCCATGGTGCAAAAATCCCGGGCCGATGTGGGTATTGCCCAGGTGCAGGTGCGGCAGTGTGAAATTCACGCCCCCTATGCGGGTCGGGTGAGCAAACGCCATGTCCAACCTTTTGATGGTGTTGATGTCGGCGCACCGTTGCTGGATATTCTGGCCAATGGATCGCTACGGGTGTCCATCTATGTCCCCTGGTCCTGGTTGACGTGGATAACGGTAAAAACTCCTTTTGAAATTCGTACCGGGCAAGAGGGTCGCGGTTATTCCGCCCGTGTGACTGCCATCGGTGCCCGGGTGGATCCCGCCAGTCAAACTCTCGGTGTTTGGGGCGAGATGATGGCAGAGGTTCCCGAATTGTTGGCGGGAATGAGTGTCACTGCCCACTTTGTCCCTCCGGTGCCAGCGGGGGAAAATCCCCATGCCCGTTGATGTGGCTCCGCCCGATAAAATTCGTTTGCTTGCGGCCTTGGTAGAACTTGAAGCCACCCTCAGGGGGGCACAAACCATGGATACCGCTGCCCAGGTCATCGTCAACGAAACCCGCAACCTGATGGTTTATCGGCAGGCGGTTTTGTTTGAGCGTTGGCCTGGGGGAAAATGGCGGGTTCGGGCGGTTTCTGATGTGGTGGACCCGGATCGTGGGGGGCCGTTTTTGTTGTGGTTGACCCAATTTTTAGCCCAAGGATTGCCGGGAGATGTCGGTTATGGGCCACGAGGTCTGGTGGCTGCCGATCTGCCCCAGGATCGACGGCAACAATGGGTGGAATGGCTGCCCGAATTTGGTCATTGGACCCCTTTGGTTTCTCTGTTGGGGGATCCCATGGGGGGGGTGTTCTGGTTTCGCGACATCCCGTTTTGTGCAAGGGAGCTTTGGCTGTTGGGGCATTTGAGTTCAAGCTTCGGCCAGGCGTGGGAACGGTTGGCACTGTTGCAACGACGTTCTTGTCTTGGGTGGTTGCAGGCAAGGATGACTTTTGGTCGCACCGCTTTGGTGACATCGATGGTGGTGGCGGTGTTGGCGTTTGTGCCGGTACACCTGACCGTTTTGGCTCCGTCTCATGTTGTCCCGGTGGACCCGGTGGCGATCCATTCGCCATTGGAAGGGGTGGTGGCACAGGTCCATGTCCAGCCCAATGCGGAGGTGGAGGCAGGGACTCTTTTGTTCAGTTTGGAGGCGGGTGAATTAAAAAACCGCCATGCTGTGGTTTTAAAAGGGTTGGAGGTGGAAGCCGCCAATTTGGAAAAAGCGCAGCGCAAAGGTTTTCACGACGACCGCAGTCGTTCCGAGGTGGCGTTGTTACAGGCCATGGTGGCGATGAAGGCGACGGAGGTCCGATTTGCTGCGGAACAGTTGGTTCTGGTGGATGTGCGGGCACCCCGCGCCGGGGTGGTGGTTTTCAACGATCCCAACCAATGGTTGGGACAACCGGTGCGGGTGGGGGAGACGGTCATGTATCTGGCCGATCCTGGGCGTATGGAATTGGAGGCCTGGATCCCGACGGCCGATGCCATCGCCCTGGAAAAGGGGACGAAAGTGTTTATGTTTTTAAACATACATCCCCATACCCCCTTGGCGGCACGCTTGAGGATGGCCGATTTTGCGGCGCGTCAATCTCCCGATGGTTTTTTGGGATTTCGCGTCCGGGCCAGGTTTGAAGATGGGGAGGGGCCGGTACGCTTTGGTTTGCGGGGGTCGGCCCGGTTTCAGGGTGATCGGGTGCGTCTGTGGTATTATTTATTGCGTCGGCCCTTGTTTTTTTCAGGGTTGAAACTATTGCGGGGGTCTGGGGGGAGGTTCTCCCCCCAGTGGAGGTTTGGAGGCAAAGCCTCCAAGGTTTTGTTTTTGACTTTGTTTTTGATTTGGTCTTTGATTTTACGCCCCCATTCACAATAAACTTTTTCGCGTAGCGAAAAAGTTTTTGGGGGCGTGCCTTTGGTTGCCCTCTTCGCGTTTTTTGCGAAGAGGGCAACCGCAATGCCTGAAGCCATGCACATAACCTGTAAAAACCGGGGGGGCTGAACGGTTACTAAGTGCCTGAAGGCCAGATGGAACGGTTACGAAGAAGGTGCCTTTTTTTCCAGAGTCGGAAGGCAATGATGGTCGGGCTGATAATTTTTGACTTGAAAGCAAGCGGTGTCTTGCAAATCATGATCACCTCGACTTTTGGCAATCAATCCCAACAAACTCCACGCATTCACATCGTCGATTTTCATTCTTACCAAAGCTAAAAGATGTTCGCGCGCTTCGTTGATCCGATGTGGATCATTCATCTTGAGTAAAGCCATTTCGCGTAATATATCAACATGATCTGGATCTATGGCCAATCCGGACGCAAAGCATTGTTCCGCGCTTTGGGTATTTTTAAGTGTGAGATGAATTTGTCCCAGTACAAAACGGATATCCGTATTTTTTGGAAAGAACACCATTGCTTTATCAAACAGGGACATTACCTCGGAGACCAAATCTGGTCGCAGCTCGTTTTCCAGCATGGCTTGGGTGATTCTGCCAAGAATGAGGTAAATCTTTTCCGGAGGCGTTGGATTTCGTTTGATAAAATCGCGAACAATCATGTATCCGGCATCGAATTCTTTGGCGCAAACCAAAGCAACAGCTTCTCTGATAAGGGCTGATGCGATATTTTCTGTCGTTACGGCATAGCCCGAGGTTGGGCTTTCCTCAAGGACTGGAACCTCTTCGCGAATTTCAAAAAAGGTGGACTGCCAGGCGGTCACCAACAACAGTCGCAGCCTTAGCCATACTTGATAAACATTGTATCCGGGAATGCGACTTCCCCCGGAGTCTATGAATTCATATCTTTTCCAGGTTGTCTGTCGAAGTAATCTTTCCATCCTTGTAGATAGAAGCAGGAGGGGAAAAGTTAACCAACGTGTCAGTTTCCACGAATAGAAACTATTGAGTTTGTATCCCCAGAAGCGGTACTTGGGGGCTGTCAATACTCGAAAGCGAAAACGATCGAATGGCGTGATGTATTCTTTGTGTTGTTTGTACAACGCCGCCCGGTCAAATCCTTGAATGCGTCCGGTCGATGTTTCCATACCCGAATCGGGTTCACCATCTTTTGTGGGTGATAACAGGATGTCATCCCAGGGAATTTCCAGCCATGCGCACAGTCCACGCAAGGTTTTTTCTGGATGCAGTTTTGCGTCTTCAAAACGTATGGCGCGACAGCGTTGGGCATATTCGTTAACGGGAACGATACCTCGCAGCAGGATCCCTTGCAAAATCCATTCAAGGGTTTCATGGCCGCGCAATTGCATGATATTTTGTGATTTTCGTTCAACATAATAATGGGCAAAATGTGAACCGAGCGATTGAATGGGGTCTCGGATCATGTATAACATGAGCGTATCTTGGAAATCATTAAGAATGGCTTCTGTTTGTACAACCATGTTCGGATCGTGCAAGTGGAAGAAAAGAATGCTTTTTTCTGGAATAACTTTACGTCCAAGTGCCATGTTGAAAGCGATAAAGGCCGCCTGTAGAAAGCGAGCGGAGGAAATGGTTGTCACACCTTCCAGCATTTCGCGCATTTTAAGAATAAAGATGGAAGGGTTCTTTTTGGCAGATCGCTTATAGACCTCCGGATAGTGACGCAGGAAGGTGGTGATAAGTTCATTCGCGGGTTTGCCACCATGTTCCTTCCAAAATATGGGGTGAAAGGAAACGATTGCACTTGCTGGGAAATTTAAAATATAGGGATGGCTGTCCAATAATGAATCAATAAATGTTGAACCACTGCGCCCATAGAAGAACAAAATTATTGCCCTCCTGGGTAATAGGCTACTCGCTGTCATGGTCGCTTCCCCTTATTGTGGAATACATGGCATTCGTAATCATTCAGTCCCCCCCCTTTTTTTCAGGGTTGAAACTATTGCGGGGGTCTGGGGGGAGGTTCTCCCCCCAGTGGA
>JACSDG010000009.1 GCA_015660855.1 Magnetococcales bacterium | reverse complement strand
ATAGGCAATGAAGCTTTTTGTTTAAATTCAAAAACAAAACCTTGGGGCGCTGCCCCAAACCCCGCCGGGGGGGATGATCCCCCCCGGACCCCCGCAACAATTTCAACCCTAACGTAAAGAGGGGGGGCTGAACGGTTACCCTTGGCGTAACCGTTCAGTTCCCCCGCCTTTTTTCTTTAAAAAAATTGTGCAACTTATCAATATTATTGAGAAGTTGCACTTCAGTTTGTACAAAATGTAAAAATAACAAAAATATCAAATGAATCGACGATGTCCTAAAACGACTCTGGGAACCCGATGGCAATCGTGAAGAGTTTCGACGGCTTCATAACCCGCCGCGTGAAAATAGGTCTCAACTTCCTGCTTCTGACATGAATCCATTTCTACTGCCAACAGTCCTCCCGGCTTCAATACACCAAAGGCCGAAGGGACAAGGCGTCTGAGAACATCAAGCCCATCTTTCCCCCCGTCAAGGGCCAGATGGGGTTCGTGCAGAAAAATTTCAGGCTGAAGACCCGGAAGTCGTGATCGGGCAATATAGGGGGGGTTGGAAACGATGGCGTCAAAAGATTGGTGCCCCGGGAGTTGCTCCAGCAGGTCGGATTGAATCCATCGAACCTGGTGTTGCACCTCTATCCTTTGGCCATTGATCCCACTGATGTCAATGGCTTGCTGGCTGATGTCCAGACCGATCCCGGTGGCTTGGGGAAACTCTTTGAGCAGGCTGATCAACAACGCCCCGGAACCGCAGCCAACCTCCAAAAAATGCCATTCGGCACGGCGGTCGGCCAGATGCTTTAACACACACTCCAACAGCGTTTCGGTTTCGGGACGGGGTATGAGGACGTGACAATTGACAACGAAAGAATGTTTCCAAAAATCTTTTTGCCCAACGATATAGGCGACCGGTTCTCTGGCCTCTCGACGTTTCAACCTTTCTTTGAACGCCTTGAGTTCATCTCCAGTCAAAGGGCGGTCAGGGTCCAGGAACAGACCAATGCGTTGCAGGCGGAGGGTATCGGCGAGAAGAAGTTCGGCATCAAGCCTGGGAGTGTCCACCCCCCGCCTGGCCAACCAGGGACTGCTCCATTGCAGCAGTTTGCGGATGGTCCAAACGGGGGCGTTCAAGGGGAACTTGGGTCAGCGTTGGCGATTGCCGGTGGCAAGTGCCGCCACCTTGGTGCCGCCACCCGATTTCATCATGGCCAATAAAGGTGCCGTTTTGGCACGAAAATCATTCATGTGGCCCGGCACGACCGGATTGGCTGAAGCCATCTGTACCGAAAGTGGATCGACTTGTTTTTCACCCACACGAATCTCATAGTGAAGGTGGGGCCCGGTGGTCGCACCCGTCATGCCGACCTGACCGATCATCTGACCTTGCTTGACACGCGCTCCCGGACGAATGTTGCCGGCATACCGGTGCAGATGGGCATAGGCTGTCGTGTACTGGGCGTTGTGACGGATCAGGATCAGCTTGCCAAAACTCCCCTTGACCCCCACATAGACCACCTCACCATCGCTGGCGGCACGCACAGGGGTTCCCATGTCCGCCGCATAATCGACACCCTTGTGTGCGCGGGTAAACCCAAAGACAGGGTGCTTGCGATTGCTGGAGAAAAGTGAAGAAATGCGGCGAAAATCGACCGGTGCGCGAATGAACATCTTACGTATGCTCTGCCCTTTGGCGTCAAAATAATCCGATTCGCCTTTGGGATTGGTATAGTAAACCACCCGATGGGTATTCCCCTGGTTGGTAAACTCAGCCGCCAAAATTCGCCCGTCACCGGTACGGTTGCCTTGGTAATACTTTACCTCCCGAACCACCGAAAAACTGTCCCCGGTACGAATGTCCCGGGCAAAGTCGATGTCCCATTCAAACAAGTCGGCCAGGGCAACCAACTGGGTGTGGGTCAAACCGGAACGGCTGCCAGCCGCAAACAGCGAACCATCGGAACGAATGGTCCCACTGATGGTCTCCAGACGACTGCTGAAAACCTTCTTTTCAATCTTGGGGACAAACCCGTTGCCATCATTGCGCAGCCAAAAAATACTCTCATCATCGACGGGATAGGAAAGGGCCACCAGCAAACCTTCCGGTGACAGGTCCACATTCAAAACTTTCCCGGGCTGGAGCATGCGGGCCAGATCATAGACCGGCCTGGAGGCCCTGGCCACTTCCATGGCAATGGTCTCGTCAATATTGCGCGATGCCAAAATTCCGGTGAGATAATCCCCGGGTTTGACTTTGATGGGGATCGAACTATTGGCATTTCCCCCCTTGAGCTTGGCACTGGCAGAGCTGCCGGTCTTCTCCCCATCCCCCGATTCGGAGGCGTCTTTTGCCGCACTGTTTTCCTGGTTCGGGGCCGATGCCTGTTCGGTGGATTTTGACCCCTGAGCGTCGGTACCGGAACTGGCTCCGGCAGTCACGCTGGCAACACCGATGTCACCCTTTTCCAGAGTCCCCTTGAAGTCACCCTGCTCCGTCCTCTTGACCAGAAGGGTGCTGCCATCGTCGTTGGGATAGGCCAGAGAAATCAACTGGTTGCTCTGGTCAAATACAAGCTTGACCAGTTTGCCTGTCTGAAAGTTGGCCGAAAGATTTAAAACGGGCCGGGCACCACGGGCAATGGCGAAAATCGTTCTCAGGGAAACATTTTGGCGTTGCAGCAGGGAAGACAGGGTATCTCCCCTTGAAACACGCTCAATGATGACCTGACGATGCTCCTGAACCTGGGGACGCCCCCGATCCAGGCGCACCGATGGGGCGCGCAGAGATGCGAGACGTATGGATTCCCGCGCCGACAGCGTGCTCTCCCTGGTGGACTTTGCCCCCTTGCCCTGGGCTTTGTCCTTGGCCTCCCCTGGGTTGATACCCCCCTGCTGCTGCGTCAGCTCGTTACGCAACAACCAGCCGAGATAATCGGTGGGGATCCCTCCGGATGTGCTGGCGTTCAAGGCACTGTGGGTGGCAATCAAACCAACCGTGACGATTCCGAACAACAGAAAGTAAAACGCCACTCCACGGGTCTGCCGGCTTACCGGGGCAGACCGGGGTCGAGTTCTCGTAGCGAAGGTTCGAGTTTTTTTATGTCTTCTGGGTCCGGAAAGCATACGTCCTCTTTTTTCAAGTCACCAATTTGACGATTAACCCCATGGGTTGGCATTTCAGCTCGATAATGCAATTTAGGGTCCGTTTTTTTTCAGCGACAGAAATATCCTTTAAAATTCACACAGATTGATGTTTTCTTCCAGAGTGACACACCAAGCAAAAAAGGAGTCAAACATTAATGTAATCCATTTTTCATGTCAAGGTTTCGTTACAATGGTAGGCAACCAAAAGTTTAAATCTGTCAATGCCCGGCGGGCCAACTCGGCTTTTCGATATTTTTTTGACGTTTTGTCCAGTAGCGGGGGGAACAGACCAAAATTGACGTTCATGGGTTCAAATTTTTTCACCGGGGGTTGGGTGACGTGATTCAGAAGGGCACCGAGGGCGGTTGTTGCCGGTGGTGGTGCGGGAAGTTGACCATCAAGCAACTGTCCCGCCATGAAAATACCTGCAATAAGTCCGCATGCGGCCGACTCCACGTAGCCTTCGACGCCGGTGATCTGCCCGGCAAAAAACAGCTCTTCCCGGTGGCGCAGACGTAAATGTCGGTCCAACAGGAGTGGACTGTTGATGAAGGTATTGCGATGTATGGCACCCAACCGTTCAAATTCTGCGTGTTCCAGACCGGGGATTGTCCGAAAAATGCGTTGTTGCTCGGGCCAGGTCATTCGGGTTTGAAAACCCACAATATTCCAGAGCGTGGCCGAATGATTGTCCTGGCGCAGCTGCACCACAGCCCAGGGTTGCCTGCCACCGTCGTTGGGGTTGGTCAGACCGATCGGCTTCATGGGACCGAAACGCAGGGTATCCATGCCACGGGCCGCCATGACTTCGATGGGGAGGCATCCCTCGAAAAAGGGGATGTCTTGTTCAAACTCGTGCAGTTTTGCGGTGGCGGCTTCCCGCAGAAGGGAAACAAAGGTTTGATAGGTGTCACGGTCCATGGGACAATTGATATAGTCGTCGCCGCCTTTGTTGTAACGTGATTGTTTCCATGTCCGATTCATGTCGATGGAATCGGCGGCGACGATGGGGGCAAGGGCATCAAAAAAGAAAAGGCGATCCTGGCCCAGGTTTTTCTCCATCCACGGGATCAAGGCTGCGGAGGTGAGGGGGCCGGTGGCGATGATACAGGGGTGATTGGCGGGTGGTTCGTGGCATTCCGTGGTCAACAGGGTGATGCGGGGGTGGCTTGCAATCTTTTGTTGAATGAATGTGGAAAATTGTGTTCGATCAACGGCCAATGCCCCCCCTGCGGGGACGCGGTTGGCGTCGGCGGCGGCAAGTACCAAGCTGTTGAGGCGGCGCATTTCTTCGTGCAGCAAACCAACGGCATTGCGTTCGGGGTCACCACCGCGAAGGGAGTTGGAGCAAACCAGTTCGGCACATAACCCTGTGCGATGGGCGGGGCTGGATTGAAGGGGTCGCATTTCCAGCAGGGTGACATGGACTCCCCGTTGTGCCAGCTGCCAAGCCGCCTCCGATCCCGCAAGTCCGGCACCGATGACATGGGCGTTGGCTCTGTTTTCTGGCATGGACTTGGCTTTCGGTTGGGTTGAAAAAAATGTGTCGGGGACGGTGAACCCTCCAATTTCGGCTCAGTTACGCAACACAAGTGCCAGCGAATTGTCCCTGTTTGCCACGATGAGGGCAAGGGAGTTTGGGGGTTAGCTCCCAAGGTTTTGTTTTTGTCCAAAAGGCAAGATGTTATCAAGGAGATTCAATCAGATCACCAAGGAGCGATAAATGTCGGATAGCGTTGTTTTTATTGTTTTTTTGTTTGGGATTACCTGGGGTAGTTTTCTCAATGTCTGCATCTATCGTCTGCCTCGCGGAGAAAACATTGTTTTTCCATCATCCCACTGCCCTCAATGTAACAAGGTCATTTTGTGGCGTGACAATATTCCATTGTTGGGATGGTTTTGGTTGCGGGGTCGGTGCCGCCATTGTCAGGCTTCCATATCGCCCATCTACCCGTTGGTGGAACTGTTGGCGGGATTGCTTGCGGTTCAGGTGGTCCTTCGCTATGGCTTGCTTTGGGAAAACCTGGTTTTAATCCTTCTGGGATATGCCTTTATTGTCTTGACTTTTATCGATTTTCGCCACTACATTCTCCCCGATGTCATCACCCTGCCGGGCATGGTGTTGGGGGTGGTGCTGGCTTGGGGAGGCTGGTTGGTACCTCCTTTGGCCGGTTTGCAGGATGCCCTTGTGGGTGTGATCGCCGGGGGTGGGGGGTTGTGGGCGTTTGCCTGGGCGTTTGAAAAAATTACCGGCAAGGTGGGAATGGGGTTCGGTGATGTCAAACTTTTGGGGATGATCGGGGCTTGGTTGGGATGGCAATCTCTCCCTTTTACCCTGTTTTTTTCTGCCCTCGTCGGTAGCTTTGTCGGAATTGCCTGGATGATGTGGGCGGGTCGAGACCGTTGCCAACCCATTCCTTTCGGTCCCTATCTGGCGGGTGCTGCCTGGGCTTATTTGTTCGTGGGTAAGGTGGTTTATGCCTGGTACTTCGGGAGGGGTTGAAAAGGAGAATGTCAGCTTGTTTCTCGTGGGTCTGACAGGATCCATGGGGTGTGGTAAAAGTTGGGTGGGTGAGCTGCTCAAAGGTTTGGGGGCCTGGGTGATCGATACCGATCGGGTCGCTCGGAGGGTGGTGGCTCCGGGCAGTGATGGACTGCGAGCGGTTGCAGCCAGGTTTGGCGAAGCATTCTTGGAGGCGGGAAAGTTCGCAGGGGAGGGGGCCGGACAACCCGGTTTGGATCGGAAAAAATTGGCAGACTGGATTTTTTCTCATCCCCAGGATCGCGCCGATCTGGAGTCCATGCTCCACACCTGGATCCTCGATGCCGTTCGTTTTGAATTGCTTCAAGGGCTGGATGGTTTTTTAAACAGCGATGGTGTCGCCAGAATTGCCATATTGGAGGTGCCGCTCCTCTTTGAAGCCCAATGGGATCGATTGTGTGATCTCAACGTGAATGTGGCTTGTGGTGAACAACAATGGCAACGTTTGGCCGCAAGACAAAACATGTCCGATCAGGTCAAGCAGCAGGTGATGGCACGCCAGCTTTCCGAAAAGGAAAAAAATCGACGTGCCCACCAGGTCATTGACAACAGCGGCTCCAGGGAAGAAACCGTGGCCCAGGTAGCGCATCTTTGGTCGAAGTGCCACATTTTAGCCCGCAACCACCGGCGTCTCCTTTGGCCAGAGAATCCCTCTGCTGCGGTTACAGTGTGAACGTGGATCATGCAGCATCTGGCGGCCCAAAGGGTTCTTATGTGGGTAAAAAAAAATGGTTCAATTCAAAATAGGATTGACTTTCTCTCAAACCCTGGGTAGCTTCCTGATCCGAAAGGTGGGCTTAAGGGTGTTCATGAGATTGTCTCCTGCCTGAGGCTTTTTGCGCCTGTACCCCTCTTGTTAAGAGCAAATCCGGATTAGCTGGGCTTTGCCGGGAGCGTGGTCCGAGAGGGCCGGTGCCGGAAAAGCTGAAGCTTTGTAAAGCCTGGGTATTTCCTGGGATATTCCTTAAGGGTGTTCTCCTTGTATTCCCCGAACTGTCTGGGATTCCTGGTCGCTTCCGTTTATCGGGATTTGTTGGGGTTGCGGTTGGGCTGATGCTGCCGGCTGAAACACAATCCCCCGTGATGCGAAAAATGGCTGTTCACAAGGTTTGTTGGTTGTGGACGGTATTCTTTGTTTTGTAACACTTTTGATAATCGTTTTGTAATTTTCCATACCCCACGGACCATCCAACCGTTTACGGGCCGCGTTGACGCAAACCTTGTAAGAATGGGCTTGTGAGCCACCCACCGGAAACAAAACACCCAACCCGATACCCAGTTCACGAAATCATGACCACCAATACTTCTGAAAAAATGGCAACGCTGAACCTTAAAGTGCTCAAAGCCATGAGCGTGTCGGAATTGACGGCCCTTGCCGATGAAAAAAAAGTCGAAGGGTTCAACGGCATGCGCCGGCAGGAGCTGATCTACTCCATCTTGAAGGCCGAAAGTGTGATCAACGGCCAGATTTATGGGGAAGGGGTTCTGGAGGTTCTCCAGGATGGTTTTGGTTTCCTGCGGGCTCCCGACACCAACTATCTTCCGGGACCGGACGACATTTACGTCTCTCCTTCGCAGATACGCCGTTTTGGATTGCGGACGGGGGATGTCGTTGAGGGGCAGATTCGCGCCCCCAAGGAGAGCGAGCGTTACTTTGCCTTGCTCAGGGTGGAGAAGATCAACTATGAAGATCCCATCAAAACCCGAGGCAAAATCCTGTTCGACAACCTGACCCCGCTCTATCCCGACGAGCGGTTGATGATGGAAGTGGAGGGGTGTCCCGAGGAGGATATGGGGACGAGGATCATCGACTTGATATGTCCCATCGGCAAAGGGCAACGGGGTTTGATCGTGGCGCAACCGCGCACCGGCAAAACCATGTTAATGCAGAGCATTGCCCATTCCATCGCGGTTAATCATCCCGATGTTTATCTTCAGGTGCTCCTGATCGATGAACGTCCCGAAGAGGTGACCGACATGAAGCGTTCCGTCAGGGGTGAGGTGGTTTCTTCCACCTTTGACGAGCCGGCGACCCGGCATGTTCAGGTGGCGGAAATGGTTATCGAGAAGGCCAAACGTCTGGTGGAGCACAAACGTGACGTGGTTATTCTTCTCGATTCCATTACCCGGTTGGCCAGGGCTTACAATACGGTGGCTCCTTCTTCGGGGAAGGTTCTTTCGGGTGGTATTGACGCCAATGCTTTGCAACGTCCCAAGCGTTTCTTTGGTGCCGCCAGGAATGTCGAGGAGGGTGGGTCATTGACCATTATCGCCACGGCCTTGGTGGATACCGGATCGCGGATGGATGAGGTGATTTTTGAGGAGTTCAAAGGCACGGGCAACATGGAGGTGCATTTGGATCGAAAATTGGTGGAAAAGCGAATCTTTCCTGCCATTGATATTGCCAAGTCCGGGACGCGCAAGGAGGAGCTTTTGACCAGCAGGGAGGAGTTGGGTAAGCTTTGGGTCCTTAGGCGAGTCCTTCTCCCCATGGGACCGCAGGATTCCATGGGATTTTTGTTGGATAAGGTCAAGGCCACCAAAAATAACAGCGA
Organism: Magnetococcales bacterium; assembly: GCA_015660855.1. Taxonomy (GTDB): domain Bacteria; phylum Pseudomonadota; class Magnetococcia; order Magnetococcales; family UBA8363; genus UBA8363. Next base: position 69,934 of record JACSDG010000009.1, on the reverse strand, counting down.
TTTCTTTTCCAGCATGAATAACTAAAACTATGCGGTCCTGAGTGTTCTACCAGGTGTTCCACGCATCCATCGCAACCCGATCTTGAAGAGTTCGTCATGAAAAAAGACATCCATCCCGAATACAATGAAATCACCCTGACTTGTTCCGGGTGTGGGCATTCCTTTACCACCCGTTCAACTGGAAAAAACACCGCTTTGGGTGTGTGTTCCAACTGTCATCCTTTCTACACCGGTAAACATAAACTGTTGGATACCGCTGGTCGTGTGGAACGCTTTATGCGCAAATATGGGAAAGTGGGCAAGGCTACTCTCAGCGAGTAATGGTCCTCGTATCGGAAAAGCTAAAGTTTTTGAAAATCATTGCGGGGGTCCGGGGGGGATCATCCCCCCCGGTGGAGGTTTGGAGGCAGAGCCTCCAAGGTTCTTATTTTTGCCCGAAGGGCATCTGCCTGCTTGCATCGCATCAGGGCTGATGTCAGGTTGTTTGCGTTTGTCAAGGAATTTCTTTTATTCTTGGGTTGGATTCTTCTTGAAATTTTGTTAAGGGGTTGGGACTATAAGCCGAATTTTGGATGGGCTGATGGGCGGTTTGTGCCATCTTCACACTTTGCAGGAGGCTAAATATTTATTATGAGGACATTGAGCATGGAAAATAACACGGAGTTTTTCTCAGATAGAGTTACCTTTGTTGGTTACCGAAAAAGTACGTTCGATTCCGACGTTTACAGGAACGCTCTCCATTCAAAGAACCAGAAAGCTGGAGACCTCTCTACGGATATGATGGTTGATGAAATACGGTTGATGGACGCCGAGGAAGAGACGGCTGAATTTTCGAAAATCATGAAGAATTCGCCCTTTGTTGTTACAACGAGGAGCTGATTGGGTGTCCGATTCCCTATCATGGCGCATTATTCTTGCCGAACTGGCAGATAGGTTGGCTGGGAGGTACAACCTTCATCTTGAGATAGATTTGCAGATCCTTGAGGAAATACAATCTCAGATGGACAGGACGCTGACTGAATATGGACAGAACCATAATATTGCAAAGATCGCCGGTCATTCTTCGTTTTGGATCCGGAAATTAAAGCCTGTTTTGCACAAGAATACATCTCCCATAAAAAACCTGTCAATTAACGAGGAGTTGAGTGTTTTCGTTGGTCTTGCGTTGTGCAGGAGGTTTGGCCCTAGGCGATTCAAAATCGATCCTTGCGTCTTGTATGATTGGGTTGTCAGTCTTCGAACGCATGCGCATTCTCCGCACAGCAGTACATTGATGTTTGAACTTCTCACGCGTGGGTTTATTTCTGTCAATCCTCCGCGATGATGGGGTTAAGGGGGGGATCATTCCCCCGTGCTGCGGTTTGGAGGCGGCAGCCCGTCAAGGTTCTTTTTTTGATAATTTGGACGTATCGGAAAAACAAAGTTTGGCAAATTGATTTTGACTTTGATTTTACTGCCCCCCAAGGGGGGTCTAGGGGCGCAGCCCCAGGGTTTTGATTTTGTTTTTTTGCCCGCAGGGCATCATGTTCACAAAAAGCTCCCTTTACTGTTTTTGACTTTGATTTTTGCCCGCAGGGTATCGTGTTCTGTCGATCATGGCAGCTCCGCTCCTTCCCAGTGAAGCAACCAACGCTTGGTATTGGTCCCTTCGCCGCCGCTATAGCCGCCGATTTTATGGTTGGTGGCGATGATGCGGTGGCAGGGTATCAGGAGTAGGACGGGGTTGGCGGCCATGGCCTGTCCGACAGCTCTGGGGGCTGTTCCCAGTTGTGTTGCCAGTTGGCCGTAGGTTTGATGGTTTCCGGCGTTGATTTTGGCAACTTCTGACCAGACTCTGTGCTGGAAGGGTGTGCCGCAGGGGGCCAGTGGCAGGGTAGGGGGGTGAAAGCGTTTGAAAAAGTAATCTTCAAGCCACAGTCGTAAGGGCTGTTCCAGGGGATGGCTGCTTTTTGTCGATACCGATGATGGCGGCGAGGGTTTGAAAGAGAGTGTGACCAGTGCCCGATCACTGAAACCTGCCCAAAGGTTGCCCAGAGGCGTGGCAAAGATTGAAATACAGGAGACTGTGTGTTCGGCTTTTTCTGGCATGGGTTGGAAAAACTAAAGTTTGGCAAAAATTTTTGTGGGGGTCCGGGGGGGATCATCCCCCCCGGCGGGGTTTGGGGCAGTGCCCCAAGGTTTTGTTTTTGAATTTAAACAAAAAGCTTCATTCCTATGGGGGTTTGGGGGCGAAGCCCCCAAGGTTTTTGCCCGCAGGGCATCATGTTCTTAAATGTCCAGGTTGTTGACATTCAAGGCATTGGCCTGAATGAAATCCCGTCTTGGTTCAACTTGGTCGCCCATCAGTGTGGTAAAAACTTCGTCGGCTTCCACGTTATCCTGAACCCGCACTTGGAGCATGGTACGGTTGGTGGGTTTCATGGTGGTTTCCCATAATTGGTCGGGATTCATTTCACCAAGACCTTTGTAACGCTGGATGGTTTGCCCCTTGCGACCTTCGGCAAGGATCCAGTTGACCAATTCCTCCAGGTTGCCTACCGGTTGTCGTCGTCCTCCCTTCAGCCAAACGGGTTGGGATCCAATCGTCTGGAAAATACGTCCGGAGCGTTCTATCATTTCCCGATATTCCGGAGTGCGGGTCAGGTGGGAATCGACGACGCTGCGCGATTGCACCCCGTGAATAAGGCGATGGATGGTTAAAGTTTCCGATCCCGTTTCGGTATCGTGCGCCAAATCAATCTGAAGACGCTCCTCGTTGTTTTCCGAAACTTGCAAACGCTTGCGTAATCGTTCTGCGGCGGCTGTCGCGGCGGCGTGGGATTCAAGAGAAGCATGGGTAATCTGCGCCGCACCCGTGGCTTCAAGGATGACCTTGCGATCATGGTGGCGTGAAAGACGATTCAAAAGAAAAACATAACGCTGGGCCTCCCGGGAAATATTGGCAAGCTCGCTATCCAGAATTTCATGGGTGTCGTTGATCAGTACCGCCCCTTCCAAACCAAAAGACATCAACATCTCTGACATGGCTTCTTCATTTTTTAAATACCGTGTCGTTTTGCCCCGCGAGACGCGGTAAAGCGGTGGGTAGGCGATGTAGAGGTGTCCACGCTCAACAATTTCTGGAAATTGCCGGTAAAAAAAGGTCAACAACAAAGTGCGTATATGCGCCCCGTCAACGTCGGCGTCGGTCATGATGATGATTCGATGGTAACGCAATTTGGCAATATCATATTCTTCAGCACCAATACCCGTCCCCAGGGCCGTGATCAAAGTCCCTACCTCTTGGGATGACAACATTTTGTCAAATCGGGCTTTTTCCACGTTAAGAATTTTACCCTTCAACGGCAATACCGCCTGAAATTTTCGATCACGGGCCTGTTTGGCCGAACCACCGGCGGAATCACCCTCGACCAGATAAAGTTCACACAGGCTCGGATCTTTTTCCTGGCAGTCGGCCAGTTTTCCTGGGAGTGAAGAAATTTCCAGTGCCGATTTGCGTCGCGTCAACTCCCGCGCCTTGCGCGCCGCTTCCCTTGCCGTCGCTGCTTCCACCGTCTTGGAAATGATGCGCTTGGCATCTTGCGGATTTTCTTCAAACCAAGTGGTCAGTTTGTCCGAAACAATCCCCTCCATCACGGTACGCACTTCCGAAGAAACCAGCTTTTCCTTGGTTTGCGATGAAAATTTGGGGTCGGGAACCTTGACCGAAATCACCGCCGTTAACCCTTCGCGGCAATCGTCTCCCGTAAGGGAAATTTTTTCTTTTTTAAGGATGTTGCTGTTCAAGGCATAGTTGTTGACCGTCCGGGTCAAAGCGGCCCGAAACCCCACCAGGTGGGTGCCACCGTCGCGCTGGGGAATGTTGTTGGTGAAACAAAAAACATTCTCCTGGTAGGAATCATTCCACTGCATGGAAATTTCTACCAAAACTTCGTCACGTTTATCCTGAAAATAGATGGGCGGTTCCTGTAACGGCGTTTTGGCACGGTTAAGATGTTGAACGAAAGAACGTATCCCCCCCTCATAGTGAAAATGATGCGATTTGTCGGTGGCATCCTCGCGGATGTAAATGTTGACACCGGAATTCAAAAACGAAAGCTCTCGCAATCGTTGCGATAAAATGTCGAAGGAAAATTCAACGTTGGAAAAAATTTTTCGGCTGGGCAGAAAAGTGACCGAGGTGCCTGTTTTGTCGGTCTCCCCAATGACTTGTATGGGTTTGACCGGATCACCATTGCTGAATTCTATATACCAAACTTTGCCGCCACGGCGAATGGTCAGCTCCAACCGTTCTGACAGAGCATTGACCACCGATACCCCAACACCATGCAGACCGCCGGAAACCTTGTAGGAATTTTGATCAAATTTACCCCCGGAGTGCAGCACCGTCATGATCACTTCAGCCGCCGACCGACCTTCCTCAGGATGAATGTCGGTGGGAATGCCGCGTCCGTTGTCGCGAATGGTTACCGAACCATCGCTGTGCATGACGACATCAATTCGGTCACAATATCCTCCCAAGGCTTCGTCGATGGCGTTATCCACCGCTTCAAACACCATGTGGTGCAAGCCGGAGCCGTCATCGGTGTCACCAATATACATGCCCGGTCTTTTTCGTACCGCATCCAGCCCCTTGAGAACCTTGATGCTCGCAGCACCATATTCATAGGGTTCGGTGGTTGTTTCGGTGGTGGGATCGTCTGGGGTCGTCATGATTGCGGATACTCCGTCAACGGTTTAAATTGTCCCGCCTGGACATGAAACGTCTGGTGTGGCAGATGCTCACAGGGAAAATCCCCTTCTTTTACGGCAGTCATGAATATCTGCTGTCCTTTTTGATTGACCAGCTTGAGCAGTCGTGCGACCCCTTCACCATCCAACTCTGCGGCGGGATCATCCAGAAGAAGTAACGGTCTTGCCTGGACTGCGGTTTGTAACAGTTGCAATTCCGAAAATTTCAAAGCCAAAATGAACCGCTTTTTTTGTCCCCGCGATCCAAATCGTCCCAGGGGTCGGTTGGCATAGAGAAACCTGACATCATCGCGGTGTGGCCCGACGCTGGTGGTATGTAACCGATGATCATTGTTTCGTTGTTGCTGGAGCATGGTTCGATAATGGTCGGCCAATCTGTTTTCCTCTGCGTCTGTTCCATCACTGTCCAGCTGGCCGCAATAGGCCAACCGGAAAAGTTGGCTGTCCAATCCCAATTCATCCAGAAAGAGTGGAATACTCTCCTTGATTCGCTCAAGCGTTTGTTGCCGACTGACCCGTATGCGTGCCCCCAAAACCGCCAATCGATCCTCCCAGGCATCCATTTCCTCGGGATGAAGGCTGTTTTTTTTTAACAGCCGATTGCGAGCTTTCAGGGCACTTTGATAATCCTTGACCGTCACGGCGTGCCGGCGGTGACTGGAAAAAACCACCCAATCCAAAAAATCTCTGCGTTCTCCCGGTCCGCCATGGACCAGATCCGGAGAATCGGGCGTCAACAGTACGGCTGCCAAAACCCGGTCCATGGTGGAAGCCATGGTCACCGATTTTCCATTGAGCTGCGCCGTCTGTCGATTGCCCACCCCTTGAAATTCCAAACGATGGGTCAAATCAAAAGAACGGACCTCGCCTTGAAGGCGATACCCCCGACATCCATGGCGGCGCAAAACTTCCGGCGGTGATCTGCGAAAAGATCGACCTGTGGCCAACAATCCCACCGCCTCCAGAAGATTGCTTTTCCCCTGGCCATTACCCCCGATCAGAAGATTCAACTCCGGGTGAAACTGCAAGGATGCCTGGGTGATATTACGAAAGTCAACCAGACGGAGCCATTCCAGGACCATCATATGTTCACAGAATCAGACCCGCATGGGCATGAGAACGAAAAGGGCATCATTGCGGTTCGGGTCGAAAACCAGGGCCGGGGATTGGTCGTCGTGGAACACAAAGCGAACCTCCGAACTTTCCATGGCGGTCAGGATGTCCCTAAGGTAACGGGCATTGAAACCGATGGCAAAAGGGTCTTGGCTATCAAATTGAACGGTGATTTCCTCTTCGCCCGCCTCCTGTTCGGGATTGTTGGATGAAATTTTCATCATGGTGCCATGGACATTCATCCGGATTCCCCGGGACTTTTCATGGGACAACACCGAGATGCGTTTGACAACGCTGTCGAGCTCCTGTCGGTCCATGTTTAAGCGGATATTATTTTGCGATGGAATGACGCGTCGATAGTCGGGAAAACGTCCCTGGACCAGTTTGGATATCAGGGTCAACTCGGGCTTGATGAATTGAATGTGGGCCGTTCCCATGATGACTTCCAAGGGTTCCTGATCTTCTTCCAGAACCTTGCGCATTTCAAAGACCGCTTTTTTGGGGATGATCACCTCACGCAATTCGGTAATTTCCCGAAGCATGGGTTTTTCCACCATGGCCAGGCGGTGGGTATCGGTGGCCACCATGCGAACTTTGGGGCTGTCGGATTCTTCGGTGGGGGGAGATAATTGGAACAGCACCCCATTGAGGGTAAAACGGCTGTCGTCCGAAGACATGGCAAAATGGGTTTTACCAAACATCTCTGCCAGCAGGTCGTGATCAAACTGAAACCGTTCCCCTTCCGCCTGGGGAATTTTGGGAAATTCTGCCACAGGAAATCCCGCCAGTTCAAAACGGGCACGTCCGGCCAGGAGTATCAGCCTGGATTCGGTTTCCATGCGCAAAATTACATTGGTTGGTGCCAGTTCCCGCACAATTTCAAACATTGTTTTGGCGTTGAGGGCCATGGTGCCTTCGCGGCTGATTTCCGCACCGCAGGTGGTGCGCAGGGAAACCTCCATATCGGTTGCCGACAGGGTGATGCGTCCGTCACGCGCCTCCAGCAGGGCGGTTCCCAGCATGGTCATGGTGTTGCGGCGTTCAACCACGGTTTGGATGCGGGAAAGTGCTTTGAGGAATGCTTCTTTTTGAATATGAAATTCCATGGAAAGGGACCTTGGAGTGGAATGTCGTCAATGGCTCAACATTTCTGAAAGGGATTGTAGTTGCTTGGCCAGAATGGAATCCTCGGATTGTTTTTCATTGACCCGGCCTACGGCGTAGAGGACCGTTGTATGGTCACGACCGCCAAATTGTTCGCCGATTTCCGGGTAGGAATGGTTTGTCAGTTTTTTACACAGGTACATGGCAATTTGGCGGGGATGGCTGAATTCCCGGGAGCGTTTGTTGGAGCGTAAATCCATGGGGGAAATTTTGTAAAAGGTGGCTACGGTACGTTGGATTTCCTCGATGGGTATGACGCGACGTTCCGGATTTTTAAGAATGTTGCGCAGGCTTTCCTTGACGAGGGCCATGGTGATCGGGGCTTTTTCCATGGAGGCCAGGGCAAAAACCCGGATCAACGCTCCTTCCAGTTCGCGGACGTTGGTATGTATGGCATCGGCCAAAAAAAAGGCCACATCATCCTGAAGATCGATGCCTTCTATGGCGGCCTTTTTTTTAAGGATGGCCACGCGCGTTTCCAGGTCCGGGGGATGCAGATCAACAACCAACCCTTGGGCAAAGCGGGAGCGGAGCCGTTCATCCAGGGGCATATCCGAAGGCAAGCTGTCGGAAGTGAGGATAATTTGTTTGGCGTCCCCATATAACGCATTAAATGTATGAAAAAATTCTTCCTGAGTCCCTTTTTTACCGGCAAAAAAGTGAATATCGTCAACCAAAAGCATATCAACGCTGCGGAACTGACCTTTAAAATCGTTGACACGCCCCATACGGGTATAGTCAATGAAAAGTGTCATGAATTTTTCCGAAGAAATATAGCGTACCTTGGTTTGGGGCCGATCTTTCAGCACTTTGTGGCCGATGGCGTGCAACAGGTGAGTTTTTCCCAATCCGGTGCCGCCGTGCATGTAGAGGGGATTATAGACCAGCGGTGGTCCATCGGCCACGCGGGCGGCGGCGGCATGGGCAAATTGGTTGCATGCTCCCACGACAAAGGATTCAAAGGTATAGCGTTCCATGAGTCCAGAGTTGGCGGCGGGCTGGACTGGTGGAACTTCATTCGTTTGGGTTTGGGTGGCTGCATCTTGTCGGGGACTGGATTCTTTCGGGGATGGTTTTTCCGAAAAGTTGCTGGCTTCGGGGTTGGCGCGGAAGGAGAGTGACTGGTGGGTTCCTCTTTCGACGGCTATGGCCGATTCCAGGAGTGTTCCGTAATGGCTGCGGACATAATCGGCTGCAAAATCGTTGTGGCACAGGATTTCCAGGCGACCATCGGAAAGTTTTTTCCCGGGGCGCAAAGGTTTGATCCAAAGGTTGAAGACCTCTGGAGAGACTTGTGCCCCGACCGATGCCACCGCTTTTGTCCAAAATTCTTCCATGCGAAATTCAAACCATCCGAGAGTCCCGGATCCCCCGAAGGGATTGGGAGCGTGAAGCCTTTAAAGAAAGGCAGGCACCAACCTACCACACTCCCACCCCATCGGACAACCGATGGAAAAACACGGGCACCAGCGCAGGGGTCTATGCGTATTGGAAAAACCAAAGCTTGGCAAAAATTATCGCGGCGTCTCGGGGGGTGGGGGGATCCCCCCGTGCTGCGGTTTGGAGGTGGCAGCCCACCCAGGTTGGTTTTTGCTCGAAGGGCATCATGTTTTTTTCAAGGCAAGGTTTTGGTTTTCAACCGGTTACCAGAAAAACAGTGCAAACTTTTCTCTGAAATTGGCGTCATCCCTTGTCCGAGAAAACTTCGTCCAGTGACTGGGCATCCAATATCCGGAGACTCCACTCTTCCAAGGCGGGTGGTTGAGCCTCGGCGATTTTTATACTGACCCAATCAGGGACAGTACCAAAACGGTGTTGCAACTGGCGCGTTACAATCGTAGCTTCGCCATTCCTATGGCCTTTCTTCATTCCAAACCGTTCCATACTTGTAATGTAGGGCATTTTCTGATTCTCCTCGAATTCAACAAGTTCCTTGTTCAACCGGTCACCAAGTTCTTCTGGTAGGCGCAGCACCCAGTCAATGAAACGGAACAGATCAATCACCTGTTGGCTGCTAAAACCACTTTGATATAGTTTTTTGATTAAACTCCACTTTGCTTGGTAACGATCCTCTGTCCGATGCTTGGTCTTTTTGGCATGCAGGTGCGCTAATGTCACGATGGCAAAAGGATTGGCAGACTTTTCAAGATTGGCTTCAGAGTAGTCCAGCAACTTGACGGCAGTAAACTGGTAACTTTGTTTCGTTCCCCAAAGGTCATAACTGAATTCTGTTGGTCGCCAGCCTGCCTCTTCGTCAGCCAGAATCGCCAAACCAACTACCGGCACTTGATGGAGATCGAAGGCCCTGTACTGGTAGACATACATCCCTTCGGCAAAGTTCGGCTTTCGGCCTCCCTGAATCTCAATGTGAATGAGAACCCACAATTCAATACCGTCACGCCGCCACACTTTGACCAGCTTGTCCATACGCCGATCACCGATATTGGCCTCACGGGTGATGCGGGATAACTCCTTGTCGAGAAACTCAAATCCCCGTTCCCAGTCAATACCGTCATGGGCAACTGGTAGAAAAAACGCTAAAAATTCCCGGAAATATGCCTCCAAAATATTCTTCCAGGGCACGTCAAATTCATCGTTGGGACGTTTTTCGTTGTTTTCCGGCATTGCCATTTCCATCATGATTCATCGAGAGGACCATAGCCAAGAGGATTACCGGCACCATCCAAAACGGAAACAACCGCTCCAGACAGACTAAATGGGGGAGTTTAGCATTTCATCAGAATTTGTGATAGCCTTTTTGCCATGATCAACAATCTTGATGTACGGAAAAACAAATATGGGCCACATCTTTTTTTGCAAATTCCCTTGCATCCACGATCAAAGCCTGTTAGGCTGCCACAAAGTTTAAACGAACCAGTCTGTTTTATTTGTTGACTGTTAACCATAAAGGCCAATTGTGTGCGCCAGTCGTTCCCTTCCGCCAAGGCCCTGGAAACCAGGGAGAAAATTTTAGATACGGCAACGCGCCTTTTTTATATTCATGGCTATAATGCCACCGGTGTGGATCGCATTATAGCCGAGACTGGAGTAAGCAAGGGCAGTTTTTTTTATCAGTTCAAAAGTAAGGAAGAGTTGGCCATTAGAGTGCTGGATTGGCATCGAGAAAAAATGCAGGCAGAATTGGCGGAATTAGCTAATACATATGCCACAGCACCCCGTGAACATCTATTGGCCATTCTCAAGACTATAGCCCGTAAATCGGCCAATTACAATGAATCTTGTGATATTCGCGGCTGTATTTTTGGCAATTTTGCCATGGAAATGAGTGTGGAAAACCAAGAGGTTCGCATTAAGGTTCTGGAAATTTTATCGGAATTTCGACAAAATATGGAAAATCTGTTAATCAAAGCGGTACAACAACAGGAACTGACCGACAGCTTTGATTGCCACCACACCGCAGGTGTCATCCTCTGCCAGATTCAAGGGGCATTACTACTGGATAAAGCCGCTCAGGAGGCGCGGGAAACCGATGGTGTTATTCGCTTTGTTTCCACTTTGCTAAGATTAGCGTGAGGTTTTTTTAATGTATCGGGAAAACAAAGTTTGGTAAAAATTATTGTGGGGGTCCGGGGGGGATCATCCCCCCCGGCGGAGGTTTGGAGGCGGAGCCTCCAAGGTTTTGTTTTTGAATTTAAACAAAAAGCTTCATGCTTATGGGGGTTTGGGGGCGAAGCCCCCAAGGTTTTGGTTTTTGCCCGAAGGGTGCCGCGTTCAAAATACAAAAACAGACCTGTCTGTCTATGGCAAGGTTATCGGTAAACAGTTTTGAATATATTTATTTTTTTGCACCTTTTTTAAACAGACCCGTTTGTCTATTCATCGAAAGGAACCAAAAAATGAACACATCACGACCTGTCTCCGAACTCTCCGCCTTGGTAAATCAAGCTGTGGCACAACGCATGTCCAATGAGCTATTGCCTCAGATGGATAGCCTGAAATCCAACCTGGAACAACGACTTAACGCTCTGGAACAACGCCTACCAAAAAACAGGGTTTCCATCGTGGTATTTTCCGGAGATCTGGACCGTGCGTTAGCGGGATTTATTATCGCTAATGGTGCCTTAGCGATGGATATGGAGGTTTCGATGTATTTTACCTTCTGGGGAATGGCAGCCATCAAAAAAGCCACCAATAGCCAGGGTAAGGAATTTCGGCAACGACTTATGGGACTGTTCACGCCGGAGCGTAGTGAGGAGATGGGACTGTCTCAACTCAACATGTTGGGGATTGGCTCCAAAATGATGAAATCCATGATGCGTGATCGCAACATCTCTTCGCTTGAGGAATTGCGCGATTTGGCCCTGGAGATGGACGCCCGATTTATAGCCTGCACCATGGCTATGGAACTCATGGGGATCCGCCAGGAAGAACTGGTGGAGGGCATTCAACTGGGCGGCGTGGCCACCTTCATGGAAAGTGCCCTCAACTCTCGTCTTACCCTTTTTATTTAACCCCATCCAAGCAACAAATACCTTTCAAAGGAGAGCATGCCATGCAACCCACCATGCAACAACTGGACGTTCGAAAATTGCAATGCCCCATGCCAATTCTGCACACAAAAAAAACGCTCAAGACACTGAAAAGAGGAGAAAATCTACAAATCCTCTCCTCTGATCCTGGATCGGCCAACGATATGGAATCCTTCTGCCGCAAATCGGGTCATGTTCTGGAGGAGGCTACAGAAAGTCAAGGCGAGTTCCGTTTCATCATTCGCAAAGGATAACGACACAATTCACTGTGAAAAGCCGCGCTTCGCGTCTATAAGGAGCGCGGCTTTTTTTGGATCTTACGGTTGGTGATTGCCAAATGTGACAAAGCAGGAATGGTTACATCAATGCAGCAAATGTAACTCCGCGCTGTCTCGCATGGCCGACTTTTCCCCCCATTTTTCTTCGATTTCCTGGGCGGTTTCCAATAACTCTTCCGAACGGACTCCCAGGTAGCGCGACATCTCCTCCAAATCCCAGAACGGCTCCTGATTTTCCGAGTAGCCCAGGGGTTGCGGATAGGGGCCAAAGGTTTCTTCCACCGCCAAACGCATGGCGTGGCGAATTTGGGGATTGGGACTCATGGCCAGATATTCCCAGGCATCATCAAAGGCGGGATGTCGGGGGCCTTTTTCCAGAATGGTCAGGGCGGTTTCGATCTCTGCGGGTTGGTTATGCAGCATGGGGGGCTCCTTCGTTTTTTAACCTGTTTATTAAAAAAATAATTTATTTTTAACAGTTTACAATTAATAAAAGTCTTGAATTTTCTTTATATTATTTATAATTTAATATAATAAACCATTTAACGGCGCAACAGATTTCTTGATTCTACATTAGCAACATTTGCGCCAAGATTTAATGTGTTGTAGACAATCAAAAAATTGATTATCCTGCCCTGGTGGTGGGAAAAAAAATCCCATTGCGGGGAAAAGTTTGCCCCTTTTGTGGGGTTGTCGTTGCCAGGGATGGCTATGTCTTGACCTGGGTGAGGGTTATTGCGCCAAACATGGGGAGCCGTAAGCGTGTGTCGGGGTTTCTAAAACGATTTTTTTCTGGCCGGTCTGCAAAAAAAGCAACCATCGCGGAGATGGCTTCGGTGAAGGGTCCCGAAACTCCAGCCCGGATTCCCGACGGTTTGCGTGTCTATGCCGTGGGCGATATTCATGGGCGGATTGACCTGTTGAAAAAATTGTTTGAAACCATCGACGCCGATGGACGCACGGTCTCCCCTTCGCAACGTAAGGTGATGGTTTTTCTTGGCGATTATATCGACCGGGGTGACCAAAGCCGGGAAGTTATCGATCTTTTGGTCCACCAACCGTTGGCGGGTTTCGATTCGGTGTTTCTCCGGGGCAACCATGAAGCGGAGATGATGTCTTTCATGGTGCAGCCCGATCCGGGACATGGTTGGTTGCAGCATGGCGGCCAGGCGACCGTCTTCAGTTATCGGGTACGCACGGCCAACCGCATTTCGGCCAAGGAAAAGGCCTTGGATCTGCGCGATGGACTCATGAAGACCATTCCTGCGGAGCATCAAAGATTTCTTTCCGGTTTACGCGATTGGTTTGAATTGGGCGATTATTTTTTTGTCCACGCTGGGGTGCGGCCCGGGGTGCCGTTGGATCGGCAAAATCCGTTGGACTTTTTATGGATTCGGGAGCCATTTTTGAATTCTCCACTGTACCACGGTCGGCTGATCGTTCATGGGCATACGGTGACGGAGCGACCTGTCACCTTGCCCAATCGCATCGGAATCGATACCGGCGCGTATTATTCGACCAAACTGACCTGTCTTGTCCTGGAGGGTGAAACCAAACGGTTTCTTTCCACATGAACAGGATCCGCATTTTCCTTGTCCTGGTCTTGTCATTGTCCGCCTGTGCCTTGCCGTCGGTGGTGGAGCGGCTCGCCCTGTTTGCGCCTGAGCCGCCTCCCAAGGTGGGGATTACCGATGGCACCCTGGCGGTGCTGCCATTCCGTGGCCACCAGGAACAATTCCTCGCCCTCCAGGGCCATACTCTGGATTTTTTTCGCCGTGTGACGACGATGAACCACGATGTGTCATGGGTGGGGCAACCACTCCTGGGAGAGGACCAATTGTTTGGCGAGGCGACGGCGGACCAATTACGTGGTCTGGGGGTGCAATGGTTGTTGACGGGTCGGTATCAGCAACCCCCCAAAGGTTTCTTCACCCTGGAGGTGATCCAGGTGGGTGATCAATATCCCTTCTGGATGTTTGGTATCCCCTGGACCGAACAAGATCAAGGGGTGGATGTGGCTGAGCGGGCTTTGCAACGGTTCGCTGAAAAAATGGGGTTGAAAGAGCGAAAAATTGTTTTTCCAGTTTTGCGTGACGGCAGGTTTTATCTGCCTGCCTCCGGACAGCCTGCGCTGGCCCAGATTGCGGGCCGGAAAATTGTTCAACCCCCTCCGGGCGGAATACAGCCGGCGAATATGGCGTCGGAATCCCCTGTCGAGAAAGAAAATACAGTTACCGTGGTGTCCAACGATTCAGCCCCTTCCCGATCGCTGGATGTAGCGACCTGGATTGTGGAACCCACGGAGCCGCCTCCCCAGGATGACGCCGACCGGGGGGTTGATGGAAAAAAAGAACGTTATGTGTTGCAGGTGGGAATTTTTCCGGAAGTCGAAAAAGCACGGGATATGGTTCAGGAGCTCCGCAAGCGGGGTTATGAACCGGAAGTTGCCGAATTGGCTGGGGATCAGGTCAATCCTGCCGTTTGGCGGGTTTGGGTCGGTCTGTATGATGATTATCCAGAGGCGCGGGAGCATGCCCGGGAATTCATGGTCAAGGAATCTTTGCCGATTCATGTGTCGTTACAGACCAATCGCATGGCCATGTTTCGCTATGCCGTACAGGTTGGCAGTTTTTTGGATCCCAACAGGGCCAGGGATTTGTCGATTTCATTGCGTGCAAAAGGTTATGGGGCGACGATTCAGGAGTCGGGGGATACCTCCGGGCGGATTTGGCATTCGGTCTGGATCGGTCGATATTGGGATTTGGACCAGGCTCGTGGGGTAGCCAAAATATTTCGGGACAAGGAAGGGATGGCGGTCTTTGTGACTCCTGTTGATGCTTATCATTTTATACGCATGTTGGATAATGAGGTCGTTATTTCTCAAGCGGTGGTGGATGTTGGACCCCGGGAAAGTGTCCCTGTCCGTCATGGGGAGATGGTACCCGGGAAAAAGGTTCGGCAGCCCTTCGGGTATGCCGTTCAGGTGGGCAGTTTCACCGAAGAACCTCGGGCATTGGCCTTGGTGGAACATTTGCGTGTCAGGGGATATTCTCCCCGGATCGTATCCAACAAGGATGGTCAGGGACGTGTGTGGCGCATGGTATGGATTGGTCGTTTCCACGGTTTTTCTAAAGCCCGGCGTTTCCGGGACAATTATCGATTCCGCGAGGCCCAGCAGGCGTTTGTGACTGTGATCCCGGCCATGTGAGTGCGGATAAAAGGTTGTAAAAATATTTTTACTTCATATTTTTCTTTTAATACATCTATTTAAAGTTTGATCGCCCCTTAAAATCCAATCAGTGTAAGATTATCTTACAGATCCCGCCTCCCAACCCGAAGTTTTTCGGGTTTCTCTGATGTAACATATTAATATAAAAGATAAAAAAAATGAGGTACGGTTGTTGCGTACCTGTATCTTGCAGGCACTCGCCTGTTTTCGGGCAAGTAAGGCCGATAGATTTGCATACGGCGGTTCTTATGGGTTCCAGAGGTCCGGAAAGCAATATTTCGGAGTGTTCCATGAAAAAGACTCTTGTTTCTACGAAAAAAAAATCGCCCCCCCCCCAACATGTCGTTGCCACGGATGCCATGATGATGGCTTTGGAACCTCGGGTGATGTTCGACGGGGCCATGGTGGTTGCCGCCAGGGACATCCTTGATGAACTGACACACAATGCGGTTGCAGCCGACATCCAAGACGGCAGGGACCATGTGGTTGACAGCCAATGGCAACCGGTCCTTGAGCGACTTTCTGCCTCTGGTGGCTCCTTGATGATCATTGATACCAGCGTTGAGGGATGGCAACAATTGCTGTCGGCGGCTGGTGCAGGGACGGAGGTGGTGCTGTTGGACCAGGGGCGGGATGGGGTGGCCCAGATTACGGAAATATTGGCGGGGCGCAGCCAGTTGGATTCCTTGTACATTGTCTCCCATGGACGTGCCGGTGAAATTCTGTTGGGCGGCTCCCGCTTGACCCTGGACACCCTGGAGCAACAATCGGGGCTGCTTTCCCAGTGGGGGTCGGCACTGGCCAAGGATGGTGACCTTCTTATCTATGGTTGCGACGTGGGCGCGGGTGAGCGGGGGAAGGCTTTTGTCCAGGCCTTGTCTGACCTCACGGGTGCCGATGTGGCGGTTTCCGAAGATGCTACCGGTTCTTTCCGTCTGGGGGGGGACTGGGATCTGGAAGTTCAAAAGGGTGCGGTGAATGCTGCCAGCCCTTTCAATTCCCAAATGTTGGCCTCGTTTCACGGTCTGCTTGAGGCTCCTATCGCCGTCCCTGGAGTCTACGACCACGGCATCACCCTGGATGGTAGCAATGATCGGGTTGACGTTTGGGATAATTCTGAAGGCAAGACCCCTCTCAACATTACCCAGGGGACCGTTTCCCTGTGGTTTAAAATCAATGAGAGTTACTCGACCGCAACGGGTAAGACTGGCGTTATTTTCAGCAACAAAACCGCAGGAAATGATTTTATTCATCTACACATCGAGTCCACCAATAATGCAGACCCGATTGGCCCGACCTGGAATCTTTTTGCGGGAATGGACGGTTTTAATGGAACTTCCATAGCGGTGATCAGGTCGGGGCAATGGCACCATGCAGTCCTTACTTGGCGGGTTGGTGGGACCGGAAATGTTTATCTCGATGGTCAAAGAATCACGGCATATAATCCTGCGGCGATCAGTTTTCTATCCGCAGCAACCCTCAACAGTACGGTATCCATTGGTTCCTATAACGATTCGGCCGTAAACGCCTTTCCGGGCTCGATTGCTGAGGTGCGAATCTGGAACACCGGTTTGAGTACGACGGCTGCGACGGCCGTTTCTTGGGTGCGTAACGACATGACGACGGCATCCTTGACTGGGGCCGAGGCAGGATTAACCGGCTATTATCCATTGAATGATGGCGTCACCGATCCTGCCGATGCCACGGCGGACGATACCAAAAGCGGCATCAATGCCCCTCTCTTGCCTGCTGGGGAACCGGTATGGATCACCCGGCCCACGGAAGGGAGTGCCGGTGTTACTGTTTCATTGGGGGGATCGGACGCCGATGGCCATGCCATCACCAAGGCGACTTTGACCTCCATACCCAACGCCGTAACCCAGGGAAAATTGTATTTGCCCACCGATTTGACCACACCGTTGGCGGCAGGTGCCCAGATTACCACCGCCAGTGATGCTCTAAGACAGGTCAAGTTTGTTCCCGTGGCTGATTTTGACGGTACCGTGACTTGGAACTTTACCGTCACCGACAGTTCTGCCCTCGATTCCGGTTCCGCGACGGTTTCCATCACCATGAAACCGGTCCAGGATGCCCCGGTATTGACCGCAGCGGCTCCGGTTTTGACGACGATTGACGAAAATGCCACTGCCAACGCCGGTCAAACCGTCGCATCATTTGCGGGGGCTTCCATTACCGATGTGGACACGTCTCCCGCTCCCGTCGAAGGGATTGCCATTACCGCTTTGAACAGCGGTTATGGTACCTGGCAATACGATACCGGTGGTGGTTGGATAGCCATGGGGGCGGTTTCCGGCACTTCGGCGCTGTTGCTGCGGGATTCCGACAAGGTTCGCTATGTCCCCGACGGATTGCATGGGGAGAGTGTGGGATTGACCTACCGGGCCTGGGACCAAACCAGTGGCGCGACGGGAACCAAGGTGGATGTTTCCAGCAATGGTGGTGCGACCGCCTTCAGTACCACGACCGACACGGCGTCGTTGACAGTCACTGAAGTGATCGATGCACCCCAACTGACTATCGGCACCGGGAATGAATTAACCTTTGACGGCAATAATGATATCGTAAGAGCACCATCTTTTGTGATTCCCCGCAACGCATACACCATCGAGATGTGGTGGAAGCCGGGGATGAATCTTACCAGTGCCAGTCCACGGCAGACCTTGTTTGCCGGCGATAGTGGTACGAAAAGACCAGAGATCGTTTTCAATAAGTTTGGCAATGGTAAAATCGAGATCGCTACCCGGATAACCGGCACCAACTATGAGACTGCGACAACGACGACTGCCTCTTGGAATAACGGGCAGTGGTATCACCTGGCATTTTCTTTTGATGGAACCGACGTGAAGGTTTATGTCAATGGAATACTGGAAAAACAGGCCAGCCAGCCCGGTATTCAGGATGCGATGACCGGGTTTGTTCTGGGGTGCCGCGCTGCCCTTTCCTATGACATGACCGGCAGTCTTGCCGATGTACGGGTTTGGGATACAGTACGGTCACAGGCCAACATTGTGGACAACATGAGTCGCACTCTGACGGGTGTCGAGGCTGGTCTGACCGGGTATTGGCCTTTGCATGAGGGGGCCGGTGCCGTAGCCAACGACAATGCGGGTGTTGCCGATAACGGTACCATTTCCGGTGCCGCCTGGGTGACGACCGCCGATGCCGTTCGGGGATTTGAAGAGAAGGATATTGCCATTCCTGCGCTGTCGATCACCGATGTCGATTCCACAGGCAGTACGACGGTTACACTGGCGGTTGCCCAAGGCACCCTGACGGTGGATACCGCTGTTGCTGGTGGTATTGGTGCCGCCGGTGTCACGGGCAACGGCGGTGCAACGGTGACCTTGGTCGGAACTCTGGCACAGTTGAACGCCACCCTGGCGGGGACGAATGCTGTGATTTATCGGGGCAACTCCAATTTCTATGGTGCCGACAGCTTGACGATTGGTGTGACCGACAGTACCGGGGGGACGGCCTCTGGAACCGTCGCCATTACCGTCTATAACGTTTTTGATCCCCTTGCGGTGACCGCTGGGGGGGCCTTGGTGTTTACCGAAGGCAATGCGGCCACTGCGGCCGATGGTGGTTTGACGGTGCTCAATGACGATGGTGGCAACCTGACGGGGGCGCAGGTGTCCATCACTTCCGGCTTTGTTACAGGTCAGGATGTGCTTGGTTTTGTCAATACCGGAGCCATCACCGGGACATGGAATGCCGGTACCGGGGTTCTTTCCCTGACGGGGACCACCACCACCGCCAATTATCAAGCCGCCTTGCAAAGCATCACCTACAACAATGCAGGGGGGGACAATCCCACCGCCGGGGCACGCACCCTGTCCTGGACCGCGACTTCTGCCTTGGGGACCAGTCCCGCCAGCACATCCACCATCACCGTGGTTGCGGTCAATGATCGCCCGGTGATGACCGCTTCCGCCACCCTCAACTACAACGAAAACGATGCTGCGGCCATCGTTGATTCCACTTTGACCGTAACCGATGCCGACAACACCACCCTGCAAAGTGCGACCGTAACCATTGCCAGCAATTTTGTCGCGGGGGAGGATCGGCTGGTATTTGTCAACCAGTTGGGGATTTCCGGCAGTTGGGATGGGGTGACAGGGGTGTTGACCTTGTCGGGTCCCTCCCTGGCCGCCAATTATCAAACGGCACTTCGTTCGGTCCGCTATATCAATGACAACGGTGATACCCCCCAGTCCTCCACCCGTCAGGTTCAGTTCAGCACCTACGATGGTGCCCTTGCCAGTGTTGCGGTAACGGCCAATGTCAACGTCACCGCCGTCAATGATGCCCCGGTAGTGACTCTGCCCGGCCCCGGAACGGTCAACGAAGATCAAAGTTTGACTTTGACGGGCATTTTGGTAACCGATGTCGATGTGGGGGCGGGAAATATTCAACTGGCCCTGGCGGTGAACAATGGCATCATTAATCTGGCGATGACGGCGGGTTTAAGCTTTAGTGTCGGGGCCAATGGCAGTGCCACCATGACTTTTTCCGGGACGGTCGCCGCTGTCAACAACGCCTTGAATGGTTTGACCTATCAACCCAACGCCAATTATTTCGGTGCCGACAGTTTGGCCATCGTGGCCAATGATCTGGGGGGGACGGGCAGTGGTGGAGCCAAATCGACCGCAGTTTCCCTTGGAATTACGGTTATCCCGGTCCAGGATGCCCCCGTGGTGGGGGTGGACACAGAAATGGCCTTGGAGGACATACCAGAGGTTATAACAATTGCAACCGAATTGCTGTTCAACGATGTGGATGTCGATGGGGATGCCTTGCAGTTGGTGTCCTTTACCAATCCTTCCCATGGTTCGTTGGTGGACAATGGCGATGGCAGTCTGACTTATCTTTCGAGCAGCAACTATCACGGGATCGATACCTTTACCTATACCGTGAGTGATGGTCATGGCAATACCGACCAGGGGGTGGTCACCATGGTTGTCAATCCGATCCCTGACAGCCTCCAGGCGGCCAATGATACTGCGACGACGACCGAAGAAATTGCGGTCAACATATCGGTCCTGGGTAATGATCGGGATCCCGATTTTCTTCCCGATGGCCTCAACCCCCTGCTCGATGCCATCGGGTTTACCAACCCTGCCCATGGCCAGGTGGTCTATCTGGGAGCTGGTCAGTTTACTTATACCCCGGACGTTGACTTTGCGGGTGTCGATTCTTTTACTTACACCCTCAATGCCGGGGATGCTCGCATCGACGTGGGGACGGTGACCATGACCGTCAACAATGTCAACGATCCCCCTGTCGTTGCGGTCAATACCGGTGCCGCCGTGGTTGAGGGAGGCTCGGTCACGATCACCCCTGTTTTTTTGCGGTTGACCGATGCGGAACAGCCGGCGGCCCAGGTGACCCTGACCCTAGTTAACGTCCCGGTGCATGGCAGCTTGAAGTTGAACGGGGTCGCTTTGGTGGCGGGTCAGACCTGGACCCAGGATGACCTGGATCAAAGCCGGCTGGTTTATTTCCATGACGGTACGGAAACCTTGACCGACAGTTTCAGCTTTACCGCCGCCGATGGAGTGGGAGGTTCTTTGTTGGCGACCACCTTCCAGTTGGCGGTCATTGCGGCCAATGACAATCCGGTTCTGGTTCAGGGGGTGGTGACGGTTGCTGAAGGGGGTGATGTGACGCTGGGCAATGGTCACCTGGCCGCTACCGATACCGACGGCAATGCCAGTGCCCTGACTTATACCCTGGATGCCTTGCCTGGGCAGGGGAGTTTGCTTTTCAACGGCGTCGCTTTGGGGTTGGGGGGACAGTTTACCCAGGCCGATGTGGACGCCGGTCGTCTGGTTTATCGCCACAATGGCAGCGAAACCACCAATGACAGTTTTAATTTTCATATCAACGATGCCCAGGGGGGATCGGTGGCAACGACCGCCGCGACCATCAACATCACGGCGGTTAACGATGCCCCGGTCTGGACTTTGCCCGGTGCCCGGACGGCCAACGAAGATCAGGATTATGACATTACCGGCGTCAGCTTTACCGATGCCGACCTTGGTGGTGCCAATGCCCAGGTGACGGCGTCGGTCAATCAAGGGATAATCACTTTGTCGTCCACGGTGGGTTTGACGTTTACCAACGGCAGCAATGGAACGGCAACCTGGACTGTGTCTGGGACTTCCGCCAATTTGAACGCCGCTCTGGCCCATATCATCTATCGGGGACAGGCCAACTATAATGGTGCGGATCAATTAACCCTGGCAGTCAACGATGGCGGTGCTTCTGGGGCGGGTGGGGCCAGGGTGACGGCGGGTAGCGTGGCCATCACCGTGCAACCGGTGAACGATTTGCCCAATGTCGGTGCCGACGGTTTTACCACCAATGAGAGCACTGCCATCACCCTCGATATGGCGACCCAATTATTGCTCAACGACACCGATCCCGATGGGGGCGTATTGACTTTTTCCAGCTTTACCATGCCCTCGCATGGGGCACTGGGCCAAGTTGGCCAAACGCTGGTCTACACCCCCGTGGCCCTCTATAACGGCCTGGATCAGTTTACCTATACCGTGGTCAATTCCCGTGGTGAAAGTGCGACGGCCACTGTCAGCATTGTGGTCGCTCCCGTGCCGGACGCTTTGGTCCCTGCGGATGATTCGGTGAGTGTTTTAGAGGACGGGTCGGTGACGACAGGCAATCTGATGCTCAACGATGTCGATCCCGATTATCTCCTTAACGGTGGGTTGAATCCGGCGTTTTCCATCTCCAGTTTTAGTCCAACCGCCTTTGGTACCTTGACCTATCTGGGCGGGGGTCAGTTCACTTACGTTCCCGACGCCAATTTCAATGGTGTGGACAGTTTTTCCTATTCGTTGAGTACCGGTGATGCGAGAACGGGCATTGCTTCGGTGAACATCACTGTGACCGCCGTCAATGACGATCCCACAATGACGACCAATACGGGGTTGAGCCTTGGCGAAGGTGGGCAGGTGACTCTTACCAACCTGATGCTCAAGGCGCAGGATGCGGAGCAAGCGGCTACCCAGGTGAACTTTATCCTTGCCACGGCTCCGGCCCACGGTACCTTATCCTTGAGTGGTGCCGCACTTCCCGCCGGGGGGATTTTTAGTCAGGACGATATTGACAACCATCGGGTCGTGTACACCCACGATGGAGGCGAAAGCACCAGTGATCCTTTTGTGCTGACCGTCATGGATGGGGTTGGCGGTTTTCTGTTGAATCAATCGGTTGCGGTCACTGTGGCGGGGGTCAACGATACTCCCCAGTTGGCCGTTAATACCGGATTGACCGTGGCGGAAGGGGGGAGTGGGGTGGTGTCGGCGGCCACCCTGACCATGACCGATGCCGAATCGGCCAGCAATGCCATTGTCTACACTCTTGCCGCCATTCCGACACATGGCCAGTTGCGTCTCAACGGGACGGTGTTGAGTGTGGGGCAAACATTCACTCAAGCCGATCTGGCCGCTTCCAAGGTGGACTACATTCATGATGGCAGCAACACCCTGACCGATGGTTTCCGGTTCAATGTGAGCGATGGCCAGGGGGGGAGCTATCCCGAAACCCCCTTCGTCTTCACGGTGACGCCCGTCAACGATCCCCTGGTGGTGACTGCCGGGTGGGGCGCGATGTTCAATGAGGGTGA
Organism: Magnetococcales bacterium; assembly: GCA_015660855.1. Classification (GTDB taxonomy): domain Bacteria; phylum Pseudomonadota; class Magnetococcia; order Magnetococcales; family UBA8363; genus UBA8363. The sequence goes on along the minus strand of JACSDG010000009.1, from coordinate 47,239 downwards.
CAGTAATGTCTACGCCGATACCCTTTTGACGATTGCCGATGCCGATGGCGTCAACCTGACGGGGGCACAGGTGGCGATTGTCGCCGGGTATGGTTTGGGTGAGGATGTGCTTGGTTTCACCAATACCGCCACCATCACCGGTGTTTGGGATGCCGGTACCGGGATACTCACCTTGAGTGGCGTGGCCAGTATGGCCGACTATGAGACCGCTTTGCACAACGTGATCTATAACAACGTGGCGGGAGACAATCCGACGGCGGGGGTGCGTACCCTGGCATGGCGTGCCACCGACACCCTTGAGACCAGCCCCGCCAGTCAATCCACCATTACCGTGGTGGCGGTCAATGATCGCCCGGTGATGACCGGGGGGGCCACCCTCAATTATCAGGAAAATGACGCCGCTGCCCTGATCGATGCCAGCCTGACGGTTTCCGACCCCGACAACGCCATGTTGCAAAGTGCCAGTGTTGTCATTTCCGGCAATTATGTCACAGGCGAGGATCGGCTTGTTTTCGTCAATCAACCAGGCATCTCCGGCAGTTGGGATGGGGTGACCGGGATTTTGACCTTGTCGGGTCCAGAAACGGTTGCCGACTATCAGACGGCTTTGCAATCGGTGCGTTATGTCAACGATGGCCAGTTTGCGAGCCTGGTGATGACCTCCAATGTCGTGGTTACCGCCGTCAATGATGCCCCGGTGGTGACCATTCCTGCCCCCAGGGTGGTGGGTGAGGATTTGACTTTGATCGTGGCTGGAATCACCGTGGCCGATGTCGATCTTGGGGGGGGGGACATGCAGCTGGCCTTGGGGGTCAACCATGGGGTTGTCAATTTGGGGTCTGTGGCGGGTTTGAACTTTGTTTCGGGGAGCGACGGCAGTGCGACCATGACCTTTTCCGGATCGCTCGTGGCCATCAACAATGCCCTGAATGGTTTGACCTATCAGGCCAATGGCAACTATTTCGGCGCGGACAGTTTGACCCTGGTTGCCAATGATCTTGGTGGTTGGGGCGGCGGTGGAGCCAAGACCCATTCGGTCTCTCTGGGGATCACCGTGAACCCGATCCAGGATGTCCCCGTGGCCAATATCGACACAACCTTGGCCTTGGAGGATATTCCTCAAACAATGTCTGTGGCGGGCGACCTGTTGGCCAACGACGTGGATGTGGACGGAGACACTTTACAGTTGGTTTCTTTTACCAATCCTGCCTATGGTTCGTTGGTGGACAACGGTAACGGCACCTTGACCTACCTGTCCAGCCAGAATTATCACGGACTGGACAGTTTTACCTATACCGTGAACGATGGTCAGGGAAACACCGATACGGCGGTGGTGACCCTTGTCGTCAATCCAATTCCCGACAGCCTTAACGCCAGCAGCGACACGGCGGTGACTACCGAAGACACAGCGGTTACCTTTTCGGTTTTGGGCAACGATCGGGATCCCGATTTTCTCCCCAATGGTCTCAATCCGTTACTTGCGGTCATCGGTTTTTCCGATCCTGCCCATGGCCAGGCGATCCATCTGGGCAACGGCCAGTTTACTTATACTCCCGACTCGAACTATTCCGGTATCGACACCCTGACCTATACCCTGAACGCCGGGGATGCCCGCATCGATGTCGGTACGGTGAGCATCACCGTCAATGGTCAAAACGATGCCCCGGCGATGACGGGCCTTGCGGGTGGTGTGGTCCTTGAGGGGGGAACCCTGACGATGACCTCAGCCATGCTGCCGGTGAGCGATCCGGAACAGCCGGCGGCACAGGTGGTTTTGACCCTGGTCAACATGCCGGTCAATGGCCGCCTGGAGTTGAATGGTGTTGTGTTGTCTTCCGGTCAAACCTTGACCCAGGAGGACATTCAGCAAAACCGGCTGGTTTTCCGCCACGATGGCTCGGAAACCTTGACCGACAGCTTTAGCTTTACCGCCACCGATGGGGTGGGCGGTGCCATGCTGGAAACCACCTTCCAAGTGACGGTGACGGCCCATAACGACAACCCGGTCTTGGTCCGGGGGGTGTTGACCTTGGCTGAAGGGGGAATGGCGACCATCAATGGCAGTCACCTTTCCGCGACCGACGTTGAAGGGGGGGCCGCGACGCTTACCTACGTCCTGGAGGGGGTGCCGGGTCATGGCCAACTGTTTTTCAATGGCTCCTTATCGGGGGTAGGGGATGTGTTCACCCAGGCCGACGTGGATGCCGGTCGGTTGGTTTATCGCCATGATGGTGGTGAAAGCACCAGTGACAGTTTTAATTTTCATATCACCGACCCCCAGGGGGGATCGGTGGCGACGACGACCTTGAACATCAGCATCAGTCCCACCAACGATGCCCCCGTCTGGACCCTGCCCGCAAGTCGGACGGTGAATGAAGATCAAAATCTGGACATACTTGGTGTTCAGTTGGCCGATTCCGATTTGGGGGTGGGGGTGATACAGGTCAGCCTGTCGGTTGCCCATGGTACCCTGACTTTGCCGCAAACGACCGCCTTGGTTTCTGTTTCTGGCGGCAACGGGACCGGATCGTGGACGTTTTCGGGTTCATTGGCCAGTGTCAATGCCGCCCTGACCCATATGGTCTATCGCAGCCAGGCCGATTATAACGGGTCGGATCAACTGGTGCTGGTGGCCAATGATGGCGGTTTGTCGGGGCTTGGTGGTGCCAAGGTGGCGGTGGGGGGCGTGGCCATTGCGGTGCAACCGGTGGCGGATTCCCCGAACGCCGGCATGGACGCCTTTTTTACCGCCGAGGATATGAATCTTACCCTGAATGTCGCAACGGACCTCCTGGCCAACGACAACGATCCCGACGGTCTTTCCTTGGCACTGGAAAGTGTTACCCAACCGGGGCATGGTACGGTGACCTGGTCCGGTTCGACTCTGGTTTACAATCCGGACAGCCAATACAACGGTTTGGATAGTTTTACCTATACCATTGTCAACGCCAACGGTGGTCGTGGGGTTGCCACGGTTAGTATCGTGGTGGATCCGTTGATGGATCGCTTGAATCCTGGGGATGACCAGGTCAGTGTCCTGGAAGATGGATCGGTGACGACGGGTAATCTGTTGGCCAATGATCGCGACCCCGATTATCTCCCCGACGGTCGCAATCCCGCCCTGAGCATCATCGGGTTCAGTCAGCCCGTCCACGGTTCCCTGGTTTGGCGCGGGGATGGCCGCTTTACCTATACTCCGGTGGCCAATTATCATGGCCTGGATCATTTTTCCTACACCCTGAACACCGGGGACCAAAGATTGGACAATGCCTGGGTGGTGATCAACGTCACTCCCGACAACGACAATCCCACCCTGGTGACCAATACCGGGTTCACCCTGGATGAAGGTGGTCAAGTCGTTCTCACCAGCCAGATGCTCAAAGCCCAGGATGTGGAGCAAGCCCCTTCCCAGGTTAAATTTATCCTGTCATCGGCTCCGAACTACGGTGTTTTGACTTTGAATGGTTTGGCTCTTACTTCGGGTGCTCTGTTCAGTCAGAGTGACGTTGATAACCACCGTGTCCTCTATACCCACAACGGTGGCGAATCGGTTAGCGATATTTTTGAGGTTTCTGTCACCGATGGTGTGGGCGGTTATTTGTTGAATCAATCCGTAACCGCTACGGTGCGGCTGATCAACGACGCCCCGCAATTGCAAGCCAATACCGGGTTGACCGTCGCCGAAGGTGGGAGAGTGGTTTTTTCAACGGCCGCTCTGTCTGTGACCGACGCCGAATCGGGTTCTGGGGCACTGGTGTATCGCCTGTCGTCCGTTCCGGCGCATGGTCAATTGCGTCTCAACGGGTCTGTCTTGGGTCTGGGCCAAACGTTTACCCAGGCCGATCTGGCAGCCTCCAGGGTGGACTACCTCCACGATGGCAGCGAAACCCTGGCGGATGGTTTTAGATTTGCGGCTCAGGATGGCCAGGGGGGGAGCTTTCCCGAAACCAGTTTTGCCATTACCGTCACACCGGTTAATGAACCACCGGTCTTGATCGCTCCTGCCCAGTTTTCGGTTCTGGAGGACGTGGATACCCCCTTGCCCGGGTTTTCCGTCAGCGATCCCGAAATCGGTTCCGGTTTGATCCGGGTTCGCCTGGCGGTGGAACATGGGCATTTGAGTGTTTCCGAGTTGCAGGGGTTGCAATTTTTGGATGGACGCAATCATACCGCCGCCATGACTTTGGTGGGCAGGGTGGATGTCATCAACCAGGCTTTGGCGGGGCTGCGGTATCAGGGGCTTGGGGATTATTTCGGCAGCGACAGCCTTCGCGTGTTGGTCAATGATCAGGGTCATGGTGGCACCGTGCCAGAGGCCACTGCTGGAACCACGGTGTCTATTCAGGTGTCTCCCGTTGCCGACACCCCTTTGCCTGGGATGGATGCCATCATTCCTCCAGTCGATCACCCCTATACGGCCAATGTTCCTGTAACCATCGATGTTGGCGTATCGTTGCTCGGCAATGATTATGATGGCGACGGTCCAGGCTCCGGTTTGACCCTCGTTGGTTTTACCCAACCCCAGTTTGGAAGTTTGCAGGATATGGGCAATGGCAAGTTTGTCTATGTCCCCAACACCAGTTTCAATGGATTTGACCAGTTTACCTATACGGTCAGCGATGTGACTGGAAAATACGCCTTTACAACGGTCGTCATCATCAATCCCATCCAGAACGGTTTGGATGCGGGTGACGATACCCTGGCACTTTCCGAAGACGAACCGACACAAACCATCAACCTGCTCCTCAACGATCACGATCCCGAGGCCGCTGGTGGTGTGAATCCCAGGTTGACCATCATTGCCTTTACTCAGGGTGAACATGGTACTGTGGCTTATGTGGGCGGTAATGCGTTTCTTTATGTCCCCAATCATGATTTTAATGGGACAGACCGGTTTACCTATACCCTGAATGCGGGAGATCGTCGCATTGACATCGCTACCGTCCAGGTGACGGTAAAACCGGTCAACGATCAACCCAGGCTGGCTATCAATGCGGGTATTACCTTGACTCAGGGTGAGGATACGGTCATTGGCTGGAAAAATTTAAGCGTGTGGGATGTGGATAATGTTGAAGGGGAATTGCTCTATCATTTGGAAAAAACTCCGGGCTATGGGCGGTTGTTTTTGGCAGGAAAAGAATTGGTGGTCGGAGGGCACTTTACCCAGACCGACATCAGTCAGGGTCGTCTGGTTTACCGCAATAGCGGCATGGCTTCGGATACCGACCAGTTTCGTTTCAACGTCACGGATGGTGCGGGCGGGTTTGTGGTTACCAGCGATTTTATCATTCATGTGGATCCCAAACCGGCCAGTCCTGTGGTTTCGGCACCGGTGATTTTGGCACCGGTGATTTCGCAACCGGTGCTTTCGCAGCCGGTGCTTGCACCGATTGTGACGGTGTCCCGGCCCGTGGTGTTGCCAGAACCGTCCAAACGGGACCAGGTTTCCCAGTCATCCCCGACGGTTTCCTCCGTTTTCTTCGAGCCGAAAGGTTCGGAAAATCGTTGGTGGGAGCAACTGGGGCAACGTCCGGTGGAGGTCATGCCGTCACCGGCTCCAAGCGGGAGTGTGGGGTTGATGGGGATGGATGTGGAGTATTCTTCCAGTGCCATTCTTACGGTCGTTCGCGCCCACGAACGCAGCATTGCCCTGGACGCCAGCAGCACGCCTCTCTTGACGGCGGTGATGAATGCCTCACCAGGGGTGGAGGATGGTGGCGTCGTGACCCCGGTTTTGAACGCAGTCAAACGTGCGGGTCGGAGTGTTGCTCCGGGGGCTTCTGTTACTCCCTTGTTGGCTGCGGTGGTGGCCAGTCGTCCTGAGGGCACTCCGGTGCAATTGGGAAGTCCTTTTCCCGACCAGGGGCCTGGAAAGGGATTTTTCATGCCCGGGTTGTCTTTCATGCCCTGGATTCCTGAAAAACCCAGCGTGGAGGGAAAAAACCCCGCCGAAACCGATGCTGAAGGCGTTCAAGGAGATGGTGCGGAAAAAATGGCAACGGGAGCCGATGACTATCTGCTGCCGGCAGAAAAGGGGCTTTGGGAAATGATGCATCCCGTTCCCCAGCCTGCCCCCAAGCCGGTGTTGCGCCAGATGCGGCAGGAGCTGTCGGAGCAGTTTAATCAATACGCATTCAGGCGTGATCGGGAAATGGAAAAATTTCAAAGGGCCTTTGTATGAATATTCCATAGTGTGAAAAAAAGTCGGGGTTTTTCCATGTCAACCATGAATAGGTGCCAATGAATCATTCCAAGGGAAACAATACGGTTCTGGTTACCGGCGGTGCTGGGTATATCGGGAGTCACGCCTGTCAGGCATTGGCCAGGGCGGGGTATTTCCCGGTGGTTTACGATGATCTTTCCAATGGCCATCGCAGCGCGGTTCGGTGGGGGCCGCTGGAGGTGGGCAATGTGGGTGACCGGGCGCGGCTGGACGCCGTTTTCCAGGCCTATCGCCCCCAGGCCGTCATGCACTTTGCCGCATTCATCGAAGCGGGAGAATCGGTCACCGATCCCGGGAAATATTATCGCAATAATACCTGCAATGCCCTGACACTGCTTGGGGCCATGCGTGAAAATCATGTAGAGCAGTTGATTTTTTCAAGTACCGCCGCTGTTTATGGTGTGCCTCAGGAAATTCCCATTTCCGAATCCCACCCCTTGGATCCCATCAATCCCTATGGTGCTTCCAAACGCATGGTGGAACGTTTTTTGAGCGATTTTGCCCATGCCCACGGCATTCGTTATATCGCCCTGAGATATTTCAATGCCGCAGGAGCCGATCCTGCGGGGGCGACGGGTGAAGATCACCACCCGGAAACCCATTTGATTCCCCTCGTGCTCCAGACTGCTTTGGGGATACGTCCTCACGTCACACTGTATGGCTCGGATTATGACACGCCCGATGGTTCCTGTATCCGCGACTATGTGCATGTGAGCGACCTGGTCGATGCCCATATCCTGGCATTGAAGGCATTGGCGGATGATCGGGCGGGTCAGGCCTATAATCTGGGAAATGGTCTGGGTTTTTCTGTTCTCGAGGTGATTGATTGCGCCCGAAAAGTGACCGGGCGGGAAATTCGGGTCGAGCAAGGTCCCCGCCGGGAGGGAGACCCTTCCCGACTGGTCGCGGACGCCAGCAAGGCCAGGAAAGTGTTGGGATGGAATCCTGTCTATGCCGATTTGCCCAACATTATGGAAACCGCCTGGAAGTGGCTTTTGTCAAACCAAAAAACAGAGCATATGAAATGAACTTTTTGGTTCGATGTTGGGTTTGTTTTTTTTTGACAGTGTGTGTGTTTGCGCTGTCGTCGGTGACGGCCAAGGCGCAGCCTCGGTCAGGGCCGGTGGTTTTTTTTGCGTTGGGTGACCAGGGGACGGGCAAGGAAAATCAACGCCGGGTGGCTCAGGCCATGGAACGGGTGGCGGCGCGGCAGGTTGGGGGGGTGGATGGGGTGTTGCTGTTGGGGGATAATTTCTATCCCGACGGGGTTTCTTCCGTAGACGACCCCCAGTGGCAGACAAAATTTGAAACCATCTATGCCGGTCCCATCCTGGCAAAAATCCCTTTTTATGCCACCCTCGGCAACCATGATGTTCGATCCGATCCCGCAGTCCAGATCGATTACGCCCGCAAACGCCTTGGCAGTGGGCGTTGGCATATGGATGGCCATCTGTATTCCCTGGACCAGGGGGTGACGGCGTCAGGACAACCGTTGTTGCGGATTGTTGTCCTGGATGGCAACCTTGAAGTGCAGCAACAAGGGGAATTTGTCCAACAGGCTTTTTCCCCGAAGACCCGTCAACCTGTATGGCGGCTGGTCGCCAACCACTATCCCCTGCGTTCCAGTGCCAAGCATGGCAATTCAGAACCGTTGCTGACGCGATTGTTGCCGGTTTTGCAAGCAGAAAGGGTGGATGTGTATTTATGTGGCCATGATCATGATCTGGAACTCCTTCAGCCACCTGGGGAACCGTTGCAGATCGTTTCCGGTGCGGGTGGGCAGAAATTATATTCCATGGAGAAAAAAAGTCCGTGGTCGAAATTTTTTGCGAAAAGTTTTGGATTTGTGCGGATCGAGGCTACCGCAGCCACTTTGGCCGTTACATTGTTCAATGATGGGGGTGAGGTGATTTATCAGACGCACTTGGATGCCCCAAACGCCACAACGGCTACCCGGCCTTGATCGTATGGTGCTACTGCGGCAACGGGTGTAGCGTTCAGGATGGCAACCTCTTCTTCCAGGCGACTTCCAAGTGAGACAAGGGCCTTTTCCACATCGTAATCTGCCTGGAGCCCCAACCAGAAACCAACCGATGTCCCAAAATATCGGCCAAGTCGCAGGGCGGTGTCGGCGGTGATACTGCGTTTCCCGTGAATGATTTGGTTGATGCGAATGGGTTGAACACCAATATCCCTGGCCAACTTGTTTTGGCTGATACTCAACGGCCCCATGAATTCTTCAAACAAAATTTCACCAGGATGGATGTTTGGCAGGTTGTCCATAGTGTTGATCCTCCATCAGTGGTAATCGACGATTTCGACATCCGTGATGTCACCCTCTTTCCAAGCAAAACAGATACGCCATTGATCGTTGATCCTGATGCTGTGTTGACCGGTCCGGTCATGTTGCAACGCCTCAAGTCGATTTCCTGGTGGAACCCGGAGATCATTCAATGTTTGAGCATTATTCAGCATACGGAGTTTACGCCGGGCCACACGCTGAATGTTGGTCGGCAATCGTTTTGACGCAATTCCCCTCCATATTCCCTCAGTTTCGCGGCATTTGAATGTTTCAATCATGGTGAGAGCATATCACAATGCAATATATGTAGTCAAACAATACAAGCAGATTTCAACAGGAATATTTCGCTGGAATGTCTTCAAGCGAGGCAACCCCCTCACCTTGGCAAAGCGGGGTGAGGGGTGCTCGGATTCTTGGCTCAATGTTTGAAATGACGTACCCCGGTGAAAACCATGGCCATGCCGGCGGCGTTGGCGGCGTCGATGACTTCCTGGTCGCGGATGGATCCCCCGGGTTGGATGATGGCGGTGGCTCCCGCTTCGGCGGCGGCGTCGATGCCATCGCGGAAAGGAAAAAAGGCATCGGAAGCCAGGACCGACCCCACCAGTGTGTCTTCCTGACGTTTCAGTGTTTGCCTCGTTTCCCTGGCCTTCCAAACGGCGATACGCGAGGCGTCCACCCGGCTCATCTGTCCCGCGCCTACCCCCACCGTGGTTAAATCACGCGCATAGACGATAGCGTTGGATTTGACATGTTTGGCAACCTTCCAGGCAAACAGCAGGTCCAACAGTTCGCGTTCGCTGGGGGGGCGACGGCTGACCGTTTTTAGATCGTTGGCGGCGAGGATGTGATGGTCCCCCTCCTGAAGCAACATGCCACCGCGAACCCGTTTCATGTCCATCAATCCCAAAGGATACGCGTGCTGGCCGACCCCCGCCGCCATCCCTAGGGGCGGGGTTTCCAGCAGGCGCAGGTTGGTTTTTTCCGCCAATACCGAACGGGCCTCGGCGTCAAACCCTGGGGCGATGATCGCTTCGACAAAGGTTTTGGCAATTTCCCTGGCCAAAGGACCGGTTACGGGACGGTTGCAGGCAATGATGCCACCAAAGGCGGAAACCGGATCGGTATCGCGTGCCCGGCAATAAGCCGAAAGCAGGTTTTCATCCAGGGCGACACCACAGGGGTTGGTGTGTTTCACCACCACCACCGCCGCTGTGTCAAATTCCTTGACCAACTCAAAGGCACCATTGGCATCGTTGATGTTGTTGAAGGAAAGCTCTTTGCCCTGTAGCGATTTGGCCTGGGAAACGCTGGCATGGTCCACGGTGGGACGTTCTTCGTAGAAAGCGGCCAGTTGGTGCGGATTTTCCCCATAACGCATTTCCTGGCGTTTGTGAAACTGCAGGGTCACTACGGCGGGAAACCGTTGCGGTTGATGATCGTCATCCAGGGCGGTCAGCCAGTTGGCAATGGCGGCGTCATAGGCGGCGGTGCGCACGAAAACTTTTTTGGCCAGTCTGAAATTGGTGGCGGTGCTGACCAGACCCCCGTGGGTGTTCATCTCCGCCAGAATGGCGTCGTAGTCCAAAGGATCGCTGATGACGCTGACTCCGCTGAAATTTTTGGCTGCGGAACGCAACATGGCCGGGCCGCCAATGTCGATGTTTTCGATGGCCTGCTCCAGGGTGCAATCGGCTTTGGCGACCGTATTTTCAAACGGGTAAAGATTGACGACCACCATATCGATGGCTTCAATACCGTTGGCAAGCATCTGCGCCGCATGGTCGGCGTTGCCACGAATTCCCAATAAACCTCCGTGAATCTTAGGATGCAGCGTTTTGACCCGGCCATCCAACATTTCGGGAAATCCGGTATGTTGGGAAACGTCGGTGACGGCGATGCCGTGGTCCTTGAGAAAGCGGGCGGTGCCGCCTGTGGACAAAATGCGGACGCCAAAGGCCACGAGTCCCTGGGCAAAACGATCCAGGCCGCTTTTGTCGGTGACGCTGATGAGTGCCGTATGAATGATGGGCATGGGGGGTGATTCCTCGTCAGGATTGACATTCAAGGATGGCGGCAAAAAAGCCGTCGGTTCGAGTTCGATGCGGTAGAAGGGTAAAAAATGGTGATGCTGGTAGCAACCCCTGCAATGATTCCATGGGAAAAATAGCACTGGGGGGGATGGAACGAAAATTGCGATTTTCCGCAAGAAACCCTTCGACCACATCGGCATTTTCCCGGGACATGAGGGAACAGGTGGCATAAATCAGTCGCCCCCGTGGTCCCACCAGGCGGGAGGCGGCCTGAAGAATGGCGCATTGGCGCAGGTAGAAGGTTTCCAAGGTGGCCGAGGTCAAACGCCATTTGACCTCCGGATTGCGGCGCAGCGTCCCGGTGGCACTGCAAGGGGCATCGACCAGCACGCGGTGGGCACTCCTCTGGTGTTTTTTCAGGGCCGGGTCCCCTTCGTGACGTATCGTCAAGCTGCGGATGGATTTAATTCCTCCCCGTTTGCTCCTTGGACCCAACCGGCGCAGGCGTTCACCATCGGTGTCCATGGCCCATATTCGCCCCCGATCCGCCATCAGCGTTGCCAAATGCAGGGCTTTGCCGCCAGCTCCCGCGCAAAAATCGATGACCGTCATCCCCGGTTGCGCCGCCACCCAATGGCCGATCAACTGGCTCCCTTCATCCTGAACTTCCAACAATCCCTGCCGATACAATTCCAGATTGGCCAGGGCAGGCCGTCCTTGCAGACGCAAACCATCCGGGGAAAAGGGGGTGGGTTGGGTGCCAATGCCCAAAGTTTCAAGTTGCGTTGACAGTGCTTCCCGCGTTGTTTTACGGCTGTTGATGCGTACATCGACCGGGGCCGGGGCGTTAAGGGCGTTGACCAGGGCTTGCGTTTCCTCCAACCCAAAACATTTCAACCACGCCTCCCAGATCCACTCGGGTAAGGATAACCTTTGCCACGGGGGCAATCGACCGGCATCGAAAGGAGGATTGCCAACCTTGGCACCAGATGGCAAAGGGGCCGGCCAGGGGCTGAGGTCCCGGCCCGCTTCCTGCGCCAGGGTGACCGCCGCTAGGGCTGCCAAGGCTTTCGGGTCGGGAAACAATCCTGGAAAATGGTGGTGCAGTTGCGCCGTCAAGAGGTCGCGGTGACGCAATACCTGATAGACCAGGGCACCGATGTGTCTTCGGCTGGCCTGGCCTGTGTGATGGGTACGAAAATGCCGATCCAGCAAACGGTCGGCGGCGTGTCTGGTTGAAAAAATATCCTCCAGGAGCAACCCCGCCTGGGCAATGTCATCCACACCCGGTTGGGGGGCGTTCAGGTTATCCGGCAAGGTTGCCACTTTCCTCGGAAAAAAGAATGGCGTCGGTGACGCTTTTGAGAAGCACCCAGAGGGGAACCGCGAAGAAAACGCCGGAAAGACCCCAGATGGAACCAAAGAACAAGACCGCCAGCATGATGGTGGTGGGATGGACTTTGACCGTTTCACCCAAAATCATCGGGGCCAGAATGTTGCCATCGACGACTTGGAGCACGGCGTAGACGATCAATGGATTGATGGCGTCCAGGGTGAGTCCCCATTGAAAAATACCCAGAATCACGACGGGAAGGGCGACGACCGCCAAACCCAGAATGGGAATCAAAACCGACAGCCCGGTCAACAATCCGACGAGAAAGGCATATTTAAAATCGATGATCACGAAAGCGGTGTAACTGGTGCTGCCCAGTAGCAACAATTCCCAAAATTTACCGCGAATATATCCCCCGACAGCCGTATCCACATCGGCAAGCACTCGTTTGATCAGGTCACGGTTTTTGGGCATGTACTGGATAAAGGAATCGATGAGAAATGCTTTGTCCTTCATGAAGAAAAAGACCAGGAATGGAACCAGGACCACATAGACCACCACCGACAGGACGCCAGGCAATCCCTGAAGCATGTAGGTGATGGAATCACCGGCCAATTGTTGGGTACGCTCCACCAGGCCCAGGAGTATATTTTCGGCAAAGGCGGAATCGCCCCAACCCGAAACCGATTCACTCATCCGTTTCATCAATTCTTTAAGGGTTTCGGTAATATGGGGGATTTCCTGGGAAATACGGATCAGTTCCCGCACCAGGGTGGGCAGAAGGGCGAACAGGATCAGGTTGAGGACCAGAAAAAACAGGCTGAAAACAATGATAACCGCGACGATGCGTGGAAGGCGGATTTTGATCAGGGATTGGATCATCCCTTCCAGCAGGTAGGCAAAAATCAGTGCTGTAAGGTAGGGGGCGAGGGCTTTGCCAAAGAAGGCGATACCGCCGACCGCCAGGATCATGGCCAGGATGAGGCCGCTGATTTGTGGGTTTCCCAAGCGGCGTACAAAATTGGTAAAAAGTTCGGACATGAATGGGTTGGTCTTTTCCGACCTTTCCAAAGGTTGTTGGTTGGGCAAAGTCAGGGGAAAATATACACCGGGGTAAGGATGGGAACTTGATCGAACAGGGTGATGATAGCACGGTTGTCCATGCGTACACAGCCCGCCGAAACAGGTTGCCCCAGTTGGTGGGTATAGGGGGTACCGTGGATGTAGATATAGCGTTCCCGGCTGTCTATTCCAGGCCCTCGGTTGATCCCTTCTTCCAAACCTTCCAGCCAAAGGATTCTGGTGGTGATGCAATCCAGGCCTAGTTGGGTGGTGGAGGCGATGATTTCGCCGGTGGGCACGCGGCTTTTGAACACCATGCCCAGGGGAGCTTCGCCGCCGATGCAGGCGCAGACACGATGGTGCCCGGTGGGGGTTCGGCCACTGTTGGCCTCGTTGCCGAATCCGGCAAGGCCGGTGGAGACAGGCCAACCTTCGGGGGGAAACCCCTGGCCCAGTCCGAAGAGACGCTGCTCCGCCCCCAGGACAACCAGGGCCGGGCCGGTCTGCGGTGTCCATCCCGTTGCGGTCAGGCGGGCAGTGGCTTGCTGGAGTCGCAGAAAGGTATTAACCGCCGATCCGCCAGAGGCGATATTTTCCGGCGGGTGGATGAAGACCCCCGATGCGGGGGGAGCGTACGCTCCCCCTGAAGGATCGGAAGGTGTTTTAGTCGTCTTTGCCAAAGATGCCCAGGATTTGCAGCAGGGTGGTAAAAAGGTTGACGACGTTGAGGTACATGCTCAGTGCCGCAACCGAGGGAGAGATGGCCCAGGGTTCCATTTTCAGGCGTTGGGTTTCATAGAGGATGAAGCCGGAGAACACCAACGCACCCACGGCGGAAATGGCAAAGGCGACGGCGGAGGAGTGCAGGAACAGGTTGACGAGGCCGCCCACGACGACGACAATCAGGCCCGCGAACAGCATGCCACCCATGACGGAGAAATCTTTTTTGGTGGTCATGGCGTAGAAGCTCAAGCCGACGAAGATGACGCCGGTGAGGAATGCGGCCTGTCCGACGATATGCGACATGCCGGCCCCGACATAGACGGCGATGACCGGTCCGAGGCTCAATCCGGAGATGCCGGTAAACAGGAACAGGGTTGCAGTGTTTTGCACCTTCATGGCCAGAAACAGTGCCCCGAACATGATGACCATGAGAATAATGGGATGTTCGCGGGCGAAGGGGAGGGTCATTCCTACATAACCGGCGGCGACAGAGACGATGAGGCTCGCTGCCAGCAGGGCGTAGACCTGTTTGATGTAGGCGACGGCATTACCGTCGATGATCAAGCCGCTTTGTCGGGTATCTGCGGCTGTTTGGGAACCCGTTGAAAGTGGAAATCGGCGGTTATCGTTCACGATTGAAACTCCTTGTCCATCCATTTGGTTAGGTTGAAAATTGGGTCTGTCAGGACTGCTATTGTTCAAGGGTCTTTGGACGGATCGTCCATTAACAATATCTTAACGAACCTGCCATCCTACCCATGTTTTTGATAAAAATCAATCAAAATCAGTTGCCGGTGTCGTATTGGTACCCTTTTTGGTGGCTCGTTATGGCGCAGTGGGTGTATGCTGTGGCGAGTCGAGCCTGATTTTGGGGGAAATCTGAACGGTGTGTCACGGTGGGGTATGAATTCTTTTGTTTCTTCTCTTGCGGCTGTCCGCGAATCCATGGCCGGGGCGTGCTTGCGTGTGGGACGCCGGCCTGAGTCGGTACGGCTGTTGGCGGTATCGAAAACGCAATCGGCAGCGGTTGTGGACCAGGTCGCCATGGCCGGTCAGCACATCTTTGGCGAAAATCGTGTGCAAGAGGCAAGGGACAAAATATCTCTGGTCCGGCAATCCGGTTTGCAGTGGCATTTGATCGGGCCGTTGCAGCGTAACAAAGTCAAGATGGCCGTCCAACTGTTTCAGATGATTCAAAGTGTCGATTCGGTGGAGTTGGCGCGGGAAATTGACCGTCGTATGCCACCGGATAAAATCATGCCCATTCTGCTCCAGGTCAACGTCGGCGGGGAAACGCAAAAATCGGGATTGGCCTCCAGGGATTTGGAAAAAACTTTGCTGGAAGTTGCCCGGTTGTCGCACCTTTCGGTGCAAGGTTTGATGACCGTCCCTCCCTTTACCGAAGACCCCCAAGAAGCGCGGCCTTTTTTTCGTGAATTGGCGGAATTGGCACGATCCATGGGTGCATTGGCCATCGAGGGGGTGTCCATGGATACGCTTTCCATGGGGATGAGTCATGATTTTGAGGTGGCCATTGAGGAGGGGGCTACCATGGTGCGCGTTGGAAGTTCTTTGTTTGGGATGCGGGATGGGTGACACTTTGGAACCGGGATTTCGTTTTTTTCGGTCCAGGTAACCTCCAGTCAATCGGGGTATGGGTAAGTTCAAGATGAAGATGAACATGAATATTAAGTTCAGGGACAGAATAGTTTCTTCCCTGCTGGTACCGGTGTTGTTTTTGCTGGGGATCAACCTGTGGGCGTTCGTTGCCAGCCACAATGTGTCGTCGGCCACGGCCATGATCCGGGATGAGGGGGTGGAACTGGCCTTCCTGGCCAAAAAAATGGAAAAAAGCATCCTTGATGTCCAGCAATCCTTGACCGACATTTCCGCTACCCGAGGCCAGAATGGATTGGATAAAGGTTGGCAGGAGGCCGAAACGAGCGCCATCCTGTTCCAGGAAACCCTACAAATTTTTCGTCAGCGCATTGCCAAACAGAATGATTCACGTCTCCAGGAGACCTTGGACCAGTTGAGTGGTCGTTTTCAGACGTACTATGCCCAGGGAAAGAACATGGCCAGTGCCTATGTTGATGGGGGGCCTGAAAAGGGTAACCAACGCATGGCCGATTTTGACCGGGAAGCTTTGGCATTGCAGGAAGTGTTGGGGCCGTTCGTACAGGGGCGTCTGGACCTGGTTACTCAACTCCTGGATGCGGTCGAAGGTCGTTTTGTCAGCTTTCGCAATGGCGTGACCATGGCACTGATATTGGTGGGTGTTTTGGTCGCGCTTCTGGGCTGGCTGCTGGTGCGGAGTTTGGGGCGTTCGTTGGGGAGGATCGAGCCGGCGGTGCGAGCTTTGTCCGAGGGCAACATGACTGTACGGGTGCCGGTTGTGGGGATCCAGGATGAGTTTGGTGAAATAGGCGGTAAGGTTAATGTCATGGCCGATAACATGACTCGGCTGATGTCGATGATGTCGCTGCATTCAGGGAGCATCACCGCCTGCGCTTCGGAGTTGGTGCAGGTGCGGCATGTCATCGGTACCGATGCCCGTTTGTCCCAGGAGGTGGTGGGTACGGTCTCCAGTCAGAATGATGTGTTGTTTCAAGAAATTTCCGGAGTCATGGTTGCCGTTAGCCAAGCCACTGAAAATATTCGTAATATTTCTATCGCTGCCCATCAAGTATCGGAAAATGTCACCAGTATTGCCGCAGGAGTTGAGCAGACCAGCGTCAACATTTCCACGATGGCCGCCGCTGCCGAGGAGATTACCGCCAATATCAGTGGGGTCAATCAAAATCTGGAAAGTGTGGACGCTTCTGTGCGTAATGTGAGCGTTTCGGTGTTGGAGGTGACGGAAGCGTTGAATGATATCCGCATGCGTTGTCAAATGGCCAGCAAGGAGTCGCAGCAGGCTTTCAATCATGCCAAGAGTACCCAGGAGGTGATGGATCAACTGTCGCGGTCGGCTCGTGAGATCAGCCATGTGGTCGAAGTGATTACCGATATTGCCGAGCAGACCAACATGTTGGCACTCAACGCTTCCATCGAGGCGGCCGGGGCTGGCGATGCCGGTAAAGGTTTTGCCGTGGTTGCCAATGAGGTCAAAGAGCTGGCGCGCCAAACCGCCGACGCCACCAAGATGATTCATCGCCAGAACAAGACGATTCAAGGCCACACCCGGGATGTGGCCAGGGCCAATATGGAAATCGTTTCTTCCATGGAACGGATCAACCGAACCAATTTGGAAATCAACCTTTCCGTGGATGAACAGGCCAATGTTGTCCATTCCATTGCCCAGGATATGCAACAGGTTTCCGCAGCCGCAGCCGAGGTGACCCGCAACGCCCAGGAACTCAACGTGGCCGCTCAGGATGTGGCACGGGCGGCATCCGAGGCCGCCATTGGTACTTCCGAAGTGGCCAACGCCGCCCAAGATGTCGCCACGGCCGCCCAGGCGACCGCCTCCGACAGCAATGCGGTACGCGAGCATGCCGATGCTATTCTGATCTCGATGCAAAATACCGAAAATGTTGCCCGCACCGTCAAGGAAAGTGTTCAGCAGGCCGGAATAACCGCCAATTCAATGAAATTGTCTGCGCAACAGTTTGATCGCATGGGCCAGGTGTTGCAGGATCTGACCAATTCTCTCTATGCCGTCCAGCTTAAGCTCGACTTTGGCGAACCGATCTTCAACATCAAGTCCGTCAAGAGGGAATCCATTGGTCTCGTGGGACTTATGGAAGGAATCATTGCCGGTCGTGTTACCGTCGACAGCAAAACCATACCCCCATCGGAGGCGACGATTCTGGGGGCTTGGTTACAACGGATGGCGGGTTCCCCTTTGGCCCGGAAGGAGATTTTTAAAAATCTTGTGGTTTTGCACCGGGAATGGTATGTCCAGGCCGGGCGGATGGCAGGCATGGATTGCGCCGCCGCTTTGGCGGAAATTTCTGTTTTTCTTGAAAAGCAGAGGGAAATTTTTAAGCATGTTGACGCCCTGTATCTTTTCAAGGATGGGGAACCGGTGACTGGAGACCTTTTTTTCCCCTGGAATGATCGCCTGACCCTGGGGTTGCGCGATATCGATGCCGATCATCGCAAGTTGGTGGATATGGCCAACAAACTCCATGCCGTCATGGCTGAGGGGCAAAGTGGTCATACAGTCCGCAATCTTCTCATGGAACTGGGTGAATATGCTCAGTTTCATTTCAGCCGTGAGGAAAAATTGTTCCATCAGCACCAGTATCCCCAGTTGGCATCCCATGTTCAATCCCATCGGGATCTTGTCGCACAGCTTTCTGAGGTGGTTTCCCAGTTTGAAAAGGGGGACTTTTCTGTCGCCATTGATCTTCTTTCCCTGCTGAATTTTTGCGGGGGTCCGGGGGGGATCATCCCCCCCGGCGGAGGTTTGGAGGCAGAGCCTCCAAGGTTTTTCTTTTGACTTTGACTTTGATTTTGATTTTGATTTTACTGCCCCCCAAGGGGGATCTAGGGGCGCAGCCCCAGGGTTTTGATTTTGTTTTTTTGCCTGCAGGGCATGATGTTCAAGAAAAATATTGTCATTTGGCAAGGGCAACGGTAATGAATCTGAAATATACAGCCGAGATTGTTCAGGCTTATGTAGCCAATAACGAAATTCCGGCTACCGAGATTTCCAATCTGATTCGGTCTGTTTTCATGACTTTGTCGCAATTGTCCGAGGGTATGTCGGTGTTATCGGACAAAGGGGATCCAACGGTTGAGGAGGTTATTGACAAGGTCAGGGGGAGTGTTATTGTTGAGGAAGACAGGCCTTTCGTTGATCCTTCGGTCGCCATTTCCAGGCATGCGGTGATTTGCCTGATTTGTGGCAAGGAACTCAAGGCGTTGAGGGGTCATTTGTCGCGGACACATGGCATGGATGTCAATACGTATCGGCGTCGTTTTCGTCTGGACGCCAATTTTCCCATGGTGGCTCCGGACTATTCGGAAAAACGTCGGCAGTTGGCCAAGGAGACCCGTCTTGGTGAACGTCAAGCGTCCTGATTGCTCGAAAGAAGGGTGTGACCGTGAGCGAAAATTGTCTGGATGAAGGTGACTGGAAGATCGATCTTTTTGCCAAAACGGCTGCCCATGTTCCCACGGGACTTATCATTCGCTTTGCCCCCGCCATGGACGGCAGCGGTGCCATGACCGTTGATTTGGTTAACCCAGAGCAACTGGAAGGGGTTGCGGATGATGTGCTCGTGGACCTCCCCTTGGCCGCCTGGCAGGTGTACGCCGAGTGCAGCGAGCGCGCGTTGGGGCAGGAGGGCGATCAGTGACGGTATGATAAGGTCTCGATTCTATAAGGAATCGTCACCCATCTTCCATTCTGGGATCACGCATGCCTCCCGGTGGACTCAAAGTGCGCCGCCCTCCTGAACGGTTTTCCAAAAACAGGTTATCGTCATACAGTTTTTCGAGGATTTCTATAACCGTATCGTCAGGATCGAAAATACGTCGCGCCCAGGCAAATTCCCACAGTTTCCAAAATCTGGCGCGGCATTGTTCACGATCATTTTCATCCCCGTGTTCGCACAGGCACGACGTTTCCAAATCCATGATGTCCTGAAGAAGTTTGGCGTTACCTTCATCATCGTTGACCAGACGCCGCGCCTGGATTACGCTGGGGAGACGGTTTTCCAGGTCGAACAGAGTCTGTTGTAATGCCCGGGCCAAAGGAACGCCAAAGCGACTGTTTTCAATCGCCGGCGTTTTCAGGGTGCGGGAAATGGCCTGGGTGGAACGCGGAAAAAAATCGGGACCGATGGAACCCAACGCACCCAGCAATGGATGAAAGGTTCCCTGCTCCGCCAAATCCACAACCTCCCCCATTCCCGAATCCTCCAGCACTTCCTGATCCAGGAGATTTTCCAACTGCTCCCGGGTCATGCGATCATACCGAAGGCTGCCATCCGCCCTGAGGATGATGGCAAGAATTTTTTTGGCTTTTTCTTCTTCGTCCGACATTTTTTTTCTTCCCAACCAACTCCGGCATTCCACTTTAGAGAAGGGAGGCCTCATTAGAAAGCATGGCCTGAACTTACACCATTTGTTGGGCGATCCGCATGGTCAACTCCCCCAGAAGGTGGGCATAACTTCCCAACTCATTGTCATACCAGCCAAAAATAGTTGCCTGGGTTACAGGCACCTCCAATTTTTCAGTCCCGATCGCGTTGCGTGCCGCAGACCCCAACCCTTCAAGGCGACGCGGATCAATGGTTACAAAACCGGTACGGGTATGGGTTTCCTGGCCTTCGATGATGGCTGCCTTATGGGGATAACCGATGATGTCCGAGGATACATTCTGCTCATCGGAATACTCCAGCCAGGGACTGTAATGCCCCTGGGCGGCACGGCGGTAAATATCAAGAATGTGTTCGCGGTCAATCGGATTTTCCCGACTCTCCGATTGAAAATTGATGTTGAGGACAATCAGCGAGCCGGTGGAAGTCGGTATCCGCACCGATTCGGCCATGAATCCGATGTGGGCCATTTCCGGCAACACCAATCGCAACGTATTGGCAGCTCCGGTGGTGGTGAGGATAATGTTGTTCATGACGCTACGGGTCTTGCGCAGATCGGTCGCCCCCGCTTTGGGGACCGAATCCAACACTTTTTGACTCGGAGTTGCGGCGTGTACCGTGACCATGGATGCGGACAATATTCGCCCGGCACCAAAATGTTCCAACAACGGCTTCATCATGAAGGCCAAACAGGTTGTGGTACAGGATGCGCCGGAGATGATGTTGTGGGATCCGGGATTCAGATCGGCATCATTGATTCCCAATACCACAGTCAGGGCATCCCCAGGGATAGGCTGTCCTTTGCTCTTGATTTTGAAGGGGGCCGAAAGGATCACTTTGACCGCTCCGGCTTCCAGATGACCTCGCAGGGCACCTCCCGCCGTATTGGCAGCCAGGGTGGGGTCCATGAAAGCCCCGGTGCAATCCACCACCAGCGAGACCCCATTTTGCCGCCATTGAATATCCTTGGGATTGCGATGGCTGCGTAAAAACCGGACCAAAACACCATCAATGGTGGCAGTTCCAGCCGCCTCATCCATGTTTTCAATGACCCGACCGCCGCGATAGCCATGCAGCCAGACCCCGATATGGCCAAAGGTGCTGTCCTTCTCGATTGTTTGCAGCAGGTCCGGCAACCCCCGTCCGACTTCACGACCGACATTGACGACAATTTCAGAAAAATATTTTTTGGCCACATGGTTCCATAAAGACAACTTACCAATGCGTCCCATGCCGTTAATTCCGATTTTCATGATCTTCGCTCCAATAAATGCTACAAACGTCACATCCCACCCCCGATCATCCGAATTGACCCGGCAGGAATCAAGGGTTTATATTAGCGTTTGTTAAAAAAGTAAGAAACACCGCCCCTGCCGACCAATCCGAGGACAATCCATCCTGACATTACTTTTTTTTGTGGAGAAGCCGTCATGTTGCAGGAAGTCAGTTCGCAGCATCATTTCATGGGCCGTCTCAACCATGGCGAAGACCTTCTGGAAGCTTTGAATCAGGCTTGCCGACAGAGGGAGATTCGTCTGGGCCGGGTTACCGCCATTGGTGCCGTACAAAAAGCGGCTCTGGGCTACTACGATCAAAGCCAGCAGGTTTACCACACCATTCATTTGGATCGGCCTTTGGAAATTGTTCAACTCACTGGCAACATTTCCACCAAGGATGATAGGCCGTTCATCCATGCCCACGCCACCTTTTCGGATGCTTCTGGCCGTATCTACGGTGGACATCTTTTTCCCGGAACCATCATTTTCGCCTGTGAGGTCATCATCCACGTTTTCCAGGGACCGGCCTTTCAGCGCATCCTGGACGACACCACCGGGCTGCCACTTTGGCGCATGCCGTAAAGCACGCCAAATCATACCGGTCACCTCTGACTTGGATCCCCAGATCGCTCCATGGGAAACCATCCCCAGTACAGCAGGCCGCGAAAACCATCCATGCTGATGGGGTCGCCGCAACGAATTTCACGACCCGATCCGGCGCTTTTGGCTGATTCCCGCGTTACCACCAGATCTTCACATCCCACAATACACGTCTTGGCCATTTTGGCGGCGACAATGGCGGCATGACAGGTTTGACCACCGCGACTGGTCAAAAGCCCCTGAGTCATGGCAACGGCCTTGATGTCGTCAGGGACGGTATCATGCCGGATAAGGATCAAAGGTTCGTCACCAAATTGTGCACGCAGCCGCTGAATCTGCTCCAGATGGAATACCGCCCGGCCACACAAGGCCCCACCGGAAACACCGATCCCCAGCGCGATCCGGTTGTCTCGCAATTCGGGGCTGTCCAGGAAACGGTGATGGATTGGGGCACGGTTTTTTGAGGTTACCATGTCCCGGCTTTGCAGCAGATGGAGCTTATGCCGCCCTGGACCCTCGAAGGTAAATTCAATTTCCTGGGGATTCCAGCGGCGATCATAGATCAAATGGGTGGCAACATCATGCAGTTTGCCATAAACCTCGGGAAAACATTGTTCCAAACTGGTTTCCGGATCACGCCCCTCATATTCGCATTGATCCAGCGATATGGGGCGGGTCGTTACCAAACCGTTGACGATGTCTTCACCCTGATTGCCGGTGGTGTAATCGCCCCAGAGCAGCACCCGGTCAAGTTTGCGATGGGGATGGGCGGTAAACAGCACCCCCGATCCCGCCTGTCGGTTCAGGTTGCCAAAGATCATCTGCTGAATCACCACCGCCGTGCCCCAGGCATCGGAAAGATCCATGATTTGCCGATATTCACGAGCTTTGAGAGAATTCCAGGAATCCACGACCTGGTCAACAGCACCCAGGAGTTGTTCCATGGGATCGTCGGGAATGATAATCCCATGATCGCGGGCCACAGCGAGGTAATCCATGGTCAAGGATTGAATCTGGTCGGCATTGAATTCCTGCTTCCAGCGCACCCCTGCCTTTTGTTTGTGCACATGCATCAGGTCGGAAAAAATAGTCCGATCCATGTCCAATGTGGCACACCAGGATTGAATGAAACGGCGATAATTGTCCCAGGCAAAATAGGGATTACCGGTCTGATGGGCTACCGCCTGGACTACGGCTACGTTAATGCCCACATTGTGGATCGTCTGCATCATCCCCGGCATGGAAAACAGGGCACCGCTGCGAACCGATACCATCAAAGTTTTTTCTACGGCCCCAAATTTTAAACCCGACTGTTTTTCAATCCGTGCCACATGGGTCCGCAGCCTTGACAAGAAATCTTCCCTGGCGGGGGGATAGGCCCGGATAACCTCACGGCAGCGGAAATATTCGGTTGTCAATACCGTTCCAGGGGGAACCGGCAGGTGATCCGCCGCCATATCCAAAAGGTTGAACCCTTTGGCCCCCAGATGCAAAAGGTCCAGAGTTTGCCGCCTGGGATCGGTGAAGGAATGAAACAACCGGCCAGGGTGATAGTTCATGAGTTGATTGAGCAAGGAGTGTGGCAGCTTTTCTTCCTGATGACGCAACAAATGCAGCAGGCGGGTGATGAATCGGTCCAACGCCTGCAAACCAAAAGTTTCGGCCACCAGATCGCGTAAAAAAGATTCGCTGACCTGCTCTA
Source organism: Magnetococcales bacterium (assembly GCA_015660855.1). GTDB lineage: Bacteria > Pseudomonadota > Magnetococcia > Magnetococcales > UBA8363 > UBA8363. The sequence goes on along the minus strand of JACSDG010000009.1, from coordinate 23,931 downwards.
CGGTGATCCCTGTATCGTCATCCAGCAAGGCATGGTATTTGGGGAGAAACGCCGCCCTGGGGATCATGGGTACAATGGTGGCCAGGGTGTCACGATGGTGGGTGGTAAAATAGGTGTTGACAATATCTTTCACACCCTCGGCAAAACTGCGAAAGACATCCAGATATTGGTGAAAGGTAAAATCATTGAATTCCAGGAAGCGTTCCAATACATCATTAAGATTGTCCAATCGGCGCGATGACACCCCATCCAACCGCAATGCCCTCAGGAAATAACGGGTATATTCGTGAACCCGGAAAAAGGCGGAACGGGTGATAAAATCACCATGTATCCGTTCCACCAACCCTTCCAGTTCCACCGTGGCCAAGTTTTCCAAACGAAAGCTGAGAGAGAGGGCGTCAAATTTTTTTTCAGTGTAGCGACCATACACCGAGGGAATGTCCACGGCGATGTGACGTTTTTGGTAAATTTCTTCGTGGGCCGGAAATATTTCATCACTCAGGATGATTTCGTTGAGTCCCTCAAGGGCCTCCAGCAAGGCCTCCAACTTTTCATGGCCTCCTTTGTTGGTCACCCCGGCATTGCCGGTCAAAATACGATACAGAGGCTCCAGTCCGGGAATACCGTTGTCCATCGCCTGCCTGAGAGGTTCCTGGATATCCTGAAACCCCAGATTGTACTTGCGATCCAACAAGTGATACATGCGAATGACGAGCCATACCCGATGACGTTCACCAGGACTGGCCGGAGAAAAATTCATGATCCACCGTTCCACTTCAGCAGGAGGCCAAAGCAAGGGATCCCCTTTTCCCGATGGATCCTGGTTGAACAAGGCGTGGGTAATCCGGTGAACTTCGTCAAAAAGAGGGCCTTCGGGGTGCGTCGCCGCCAACACCTGTTCGCTGGCCAAACCTTGAAGGTGAATTTTGTCGCCTGTATTCCAAAACTGTAGTATCCCCCTGGCCAGGCCGACGATCCTGTTGGTGCTCTCTACATGGCACTGTTTGCGAAAAAAATGGATCAGGGCATCCTGACGCTGGTGGGTTTCATCCAACTGGGTGGAAACATCACGCAAAAGCCCTTCGGCACCGATCTCGTTATAGTAAACCGGCAGCATGCGGCAAAATTGTCGCGCCAGATTGTAAACGGGTCGGATGCCGCTGTTGAGCAGATGGGTGACCTCTTTCTGGAACAGATCGGTATCCCGAATCAGCACCCCGGTCAGTTTAAGATTGATGATCAAAGCGGAAAACAGGGTCGGACTCCAGGGGGGATTCAGACGGATCAGGTTGAGCCAGACGCGAATATTATAGAGGTGGGCAGGGTTGCAAATGGGCTGCCATTCCGCACTGACACCCGTTACCGAACTGTACTGAAAACCGAAGTCTACCGTTCGTTCCAAAAAAATTTCCACCAGCCGGCTGTTGTCACGCTTGAAAACCTCGTCTCCCAGGATTTCAATGGATTGCAACGCCGTATGGGGATAGGTTGCGACGTTTTCCTTGAAGAAGGCGAAAGCCGCATAAAAATAATCACGCAATTCATTGAAACCCTGGCGCATGCGTACCAACCGAACCAGGGTCTGGTTGATGGCTCGCAAGGTTGGTTCGTGAATCAGACGCAACCCATCGATGCGCATGATGTGGAACAAAAAGACAAGTTTGCGGTTTTGTATTTCCTGATCGTGCTCCTGGTCTCCATGTTCCGCCATTCCAAGAGTTTCGGCGGCGCGGCCGTAACCACGCACGATATCCATGAAGTCAGGCAAGGCGAGGATGATTTCAAGGTTTTGCGCGTCGGCCAGCATGGCGTCCTGTTCCAGCAGGCGGTTTTTCACCCCCTGCAAAAATTCGGGACGGATGTTGTCAATTCCGGCGGCAAACCCCGAAGTCCATGGGGCAGGATCGGGAACAGACAGCCAATAATCGAGACTGGCCATCAGGTTTGCCCGGGCAAAACTTTTCAGACTGACCCAGTCCAAAGGTTCTCCACCCGCCGCCCTGGCTTTATCCAACAGGGTTACCATTCCCCGTCGCAGGGAAAAGGGCGATTGGCCAAGCAGCCGCAGATGGTCAGGGTTGAGGGTGGCCAAATCGGAAAAAATGGCACGAAAAGCTGTTGCAAAGCCGGTCAGCTTTTCCGTCGGCACCAGATCGATGGCACGCACCATGCAGGCACTCAAGGCCTCCAAGGCGGGTCGGGACAGGTCGGTCCGAACCCCTTCACATCGGGCTTGTTGAAACCATCGGTAAAACAATACCAGACATTCCGGCCCGCGATCATGGTGCTGGTAAACCCCCATGTTTTTCAGTACATACCCTTTAAGCTCCGGCAGGATCAATACCCAGTTGCGAAAGGGATGATTCAGCTCCAGCAACAGATGGTCCAGGGCATCCAGAATGCCCTGATAGTCCCTGACCACCGTCCGCAACACTTCGTGGGCGGGGTCGATGGTGACCGCTGCAACTTGGGTCTGGGCAAGATTGGCGGAGAGGGCGGAAGAATGCACCGGGGGAGGGTTTGACGTTTGATCTGGTTTGTTCATGTTGTTTTCCTTCAAATTTTTATACAAAACTGCATCCGCCCAAAAAAAGTCCCCACGATTTTCTGGGAGTTCAATCGGCCTGGGCGTGGAAAAATATCGGAATTCATGGACCCATTCATCACATTGCAATATGCTTGGCGGTCGAGGATATTTCAATGCTGCACCGTTGACAACAACCGCATCCGGAAACACCACGAATCCTTATATGCCAAGAATACGCGTCAGTGAAACCCTGCCCTTTTCCCCCAAGCAGATTTATGATCTTGTCGTCGATGTAGGTCAATATCCGCAATTTTTGCCGTGGTGCGTCAAATCTCGAACCTGGGACCACCAGCCCAACCAGTTCATGGCGGAACTGACGGTCTCGTTCAAGGGCATCCGGGAAAGCTTTCAAACCCTGGACATTGTGGTGCCGGAACAAAAAGTGGAAATCAACCTTAAATCCGGCCCGTTTCAATACCTTGTCAGCACCTGGATTTTTTCCGGCGACCAGGGGGCAACGAAAGTGGATTTTTTTATCGATTTCAAGTTTGACAGCAAGATGAAGGAAATGATCATGGGTCCAGTGTTTTCTCAGGTCTCCAAACAAATGATTGGTGCCTTCCGCAAACGGGCAGCGGCACTCTATGGACGAGGAGTTCAATAATGCCCAGACGTAACGCCAGTGTGGAGGTCGCTTTTTCGGCGCAACAGATGTATGACTTGGTCGTGGACATGGACCGTTACCCGGAGTTTATTCCATGGTTGGTCAAATCGCGAAAATTTGAAATCACCCAAACCGGCTTCAAGTCGGAAATGACTTTTGCTTTTAAAGGATTACGGGAAACGTTTATCACCCAGGACACGGTTGATCCCCCCCACAAGGTGACCATTGCCCATCTTTCTGGTCCATTCAGCCATTTGGACAGCGAGTGGCATTTCATTGATTTACCTACGGGTTCGAGGGTAGAATTTTTCATCGATTTTAAATTCAGTAAAAAACTGGTGGATTTGGCCATGGGGCCTGTTTTTAGTAAAGCTTCTCATTCTATGGTGGAATCTTTTTGCAAAAGGGCTGAAAACATTTACGGCTCTTGAAAAATGGCAGGATGTCATTATTCCAATTTTTTGGCTCCCGTTTTAAGGATCTTTCAATGAAAAAGATAAAAGGTTCATTGCTTTCAAGTTTGGTTGCGCTGTTGTTGCTTCCCGCCCCGGTCTTGGCGGAACCGGCGGCTCGGGTGGGTGACTGGACCCTTGATTTGTCCAAGGTGGATTCCATGATAGCGGGGCAGGTTTACGAATTGCGGATGGAAAAGGTTGAGGCGGAAGTATTGGATCATTTGCTGGAACTTGAATCCAAGGCCAACAAAATACCCAAGGACCAGATTGTCGATAAGATGGCGACGAAGTATCTGGTTCCCGTCACGGCGGAACAGGTCAAGCAGTTCATGGACACCAACAAGGATAAGATTCCCGGCAATGACCCTGGGATCAAGGAGAAGGTACAGACTTTCCTTGAAAGTCAGGCCCTCAAGCAAGCCAAGTCAAAATATCACGAAGATCTGGCCACCAGGTACAAGGTGGAGTTATTTTTGGAAGAACCACGTTATCCTGTGACCGGACCCCAGGATTTAAGCACTGGTCCCGCCAATGCGCCCGTCACCATTACGGAATTTTCCGATTTTGAATGTCCGTATTGCCGTAAGGCTCAGGCTGTCATCAAGCAGTTGAAGGAGACCTATGGCGACAAACTGCGTTTTGTCTTCCGCCATTATCCATTGCCGTTCCACAAATTGGCTCCCAAAGCCTCGGAAGCCGCCATGTGTGCCAACGAGCAGGGAAAATTCTGGCCCTATCATGACGCCCTGTTTGTCGAATCCCAGGCTTTGACGGCGGAAGCCCTGAAAGAGCTGGCAAAAAAATTGGGACTGGACACCGCCAAGTTTGACGAGTGTTTTAATAGCGGTCGGCAGGCCGCCCGCGTATCTTCGGACTCTGCCGATGGGCGACAACTGGGAATTTCTGGCACTCCGACATTTTTCATCAACGGTGTCAAGCTGGTGGGAGCTATCCCTCTGGATGCGTTCAAAGATGTCATCGATCGGGAACTCAAGCCAAAATGATCGGTGATTTCAGGGACATGGTGAATTAACCGGGATCGGCCCCGGTGTTGAGGCTGGGGAATGCGTTTTGCCGTAAGGCTTCGTAGAGAACGATTCCGACGCTCATGGCTAGGTTGAGGCTGCGGCAGCCGGGGGTCATGGGGATGCGCAGCAGGTTGGGACGGTGCTGTTGCAGAATGTCATCCGGCAAACCGCTTCCTTCGGAACCGAACAGGAGATGATCGCCTGGTCGGAAGGACCATTGGCCATAATGTTTGTCTCCTTTGGTGGAGATGGCAAGGCGGTTGGTTGATTGCGGGTGGGACGATTGATAGTGCTCCCAGTCGCGCCACCTGGAAATCTGTGCTAGGTCGCGATAGTCCATGCCCGCCCGACGCAGTCCGGGGGCATCGAGGCGGAAACCCAAAGGGCCGATCAGGTGCAAAGGGCTGGAAGTCGCGGCGCACAGACGGATGATGGTTCCGGTGTTTGGAGGAATTTCGGGTTGGTACAAAACAACGTGGAATGCGCCTGTTGGCGTTGTCGAAACGACTTCGACCTCGTTTGAAGAAAAAAAATGCGTTTTCATGGTCCTCTTTTTTTGGACGTGGGTTGACAAACACTGCGCCAAACGGGAACATGGCGCATTCTGGTGGGAATTGCATGGCCTGGGTTTCTTTGATAGACGTTCTGGGTCACGAGACGGCAACCGTTCATTACGAATATTCCTTGGAGGTCAAAATTGTCCATGGCTATCGAGGCAGAAGAAAATCGGCGGGATTTTCTCATCCTGGCCACAAGTGCCTTCGGTGTCGCAGGTGTCGCGGCCGCTGCCTGGCCGTTTATACGTTCGTGGAGCCCCTCTGCGGACGTACTGGCACAGGCGACTACCGAAGTCGATATCAGCACCGTCCAGGAAGGGCAGATGATCACTGTTCCCTGGCAAGGCAAACCGGTGTTCATCTTGCACCGCACGGCGGAGATGATCGCGTCGGCCCAGAAAGGGGACAAGGAAACTTTGCCCGATCCGGCCCAAGACGCTGATCGGGTCAAAAAGCCGGAGTATCTGGTACTTCTGGCTGTTTGTACCCATCTGGGATGCGTGCCGCAACCTGTGGGTACGGGCAATTATGGTGGTTTTCTTTGCCCCTGTCACGGCTCGCACTATGACACTTCCGGGCGTATCCGCCAGGGTCCGGCTCCAAAGAACCTTGAAGTGCCCCATTATGAGTTCAAGGACGCGACCAACTTGGTAATTGGCAAGGCGATGGCCTGATTTCCAACCGTGGCGGCACTTGGCGTCCAGCCAGACAGATAGGAGTTTTCGACGTGTCAAAAATCATGGAATGGATAGACGCCCGTCTACCCGTAACCGAGCTGATCAAAAGTCAGGCCACCGAATATCCGACCCCAAAAAATTTGAACTATTGGTGGAATTTCGGTTCCCTGGCACTCATGGTGCTTATCATCATGATTGCCACCGGCCTTTTTCTGGCCATGCACTACAAGCCCGATGCCCTGCTGGCCTTCAACTCTGTTGAACACATCATGCGCGATGTGAACTATGGCTGGCTTTTGCGTTACATGCATGCCAACGGGGCCACTTTTTTCTTCGTCGCTGTTTACATTCACATTCTAAGGGGGATGTACTACGGTTCGTATCGTGCTCCCCGGGAAATTCTCTGGTGGATTGGCATTGTCATCTTCTTCATGCTTATGGGTACCGCTTTCATGGGCTATGTGCTGCCATGGGGGCAGATGTCCTACTGGGGTGCTGCCGTGATCACCAACCTGATGAGTGCCATCCCCGTTGTGGGCGAGGATCTGGTGGTGTGGATCTGGGGTGGTTTTGCGGTGGCTGATCCGACTCTCAACCGTTTTTTTGTGCTGCACTTTTTGTTGCCACTCTTGGTTGTGGGCGTGGTGGTGGTTCATCTTTGGGCTTTGCATGCGGTTCATTCCAACAATCCTGTGGGGATCGACCTGCACGAAGGCAAGGACACTCTGCCGTTTCACCCTTATTTTACCATCAAGGATCTTTATGGTATGGGGGTGTTTTTGATTGTTTACTGCTACTTTGTCTTTTTTGCTCCCAACGCCTTTATCGAGGCGGACAATTACATCCCTGCCGATCCCATGCAGACCCCGGCGCACATTGTTCCCGAATGGTATTTTTTGCCTTTTTATGCCATTCTGCGCGCCATCGATTTTCTTGGGGCCTACAGCAAACTGGCGGGGGTGGTTGCCATGGTGCTGTCCATTGCCATCCTGTTCATTCTGCCTTTCCTTGATCGGTCGCCGGTGCGCTCTTTCCGCTATCGTCCGTTGAGCAAGCAGTTGTTCTGGATTTTCGTCGTCAACGCTTTTGTTCTGGGTTGGGTGGGTTACAATCCGCCGGATGCCAGTCTCTTTCATGGTGCCGTTCCGCTGATTCTTATTGGCCGAGTCAGCACGGCTATTTATTTCAGCTACTTCGTACTCCTGTGGCTCATCACTGCGTTGGATATCGAAAAGCCCAGACCCGTGCCCAAAAGCCTGTGAGGAGAGGTGTTAGGATCATGAGACTCATCAAAACATTTTTGGCTGCGTGCTTTGCGGTGACCATGGTGCCCATGGCACTTCACGCCGCCTCCGGTGCGCCCCAGCCCCCTGCGCAAAACTGGCCTCACCAGGGTCTTTTTGGCACTTTTGACAAGGCGAGTGCCAAGCGTGGGGCGCAGGTGGCGGTGGAGATATGTATGGGCTGTCATTCCATCGGCTTGGTCAAGTTTGATCAACTGCGTAAGCTGGGTTTTTCGGAAGCGGAAGTAAAAAGTTTGGCCGAGGTTCAGGGACGCACCAAGATTGATCGTATGAACGGTGCCATGGACGCGACTGCCGCCAAAGACGCTTTTGGCATTGTTCCGCCCGATCTTTCCCTGATCACCAAGGCGAGGAAGGGATATGAGGATTACACCTATGCCATTCTCAACGGGTATCTGACCGACGCCGAGACGGCATTAGTGCAAAAGGTGATGGCGGATAAGAATATTTCCGAGCAGGAGGCTTTGGAGCTCCAATCGGCTCTTTTGATCAACACTGACAATAAGGAACATTTGAAAGACAAGTTGGAACGGTTGACCGGTGGGGCCAGTTATAACAAATATTTCCCCGGCAATTTTTCGGCCATGCCGCAACCTTTGAGCAATGGCCAGATTAACTATGCCGATGGGACGGAAAATTCCCTCAAGCAGTTGTCGCATGATGTTGTTACCTTTTTGGCCTGGGCTGCGGAACCGACGATGGAAGAGAGAAAATCTTGTTTGGCAAAAATTTTTGCGGGGGTCCGGGGGGGATCATCCCCCCCGGCGGAGGTTTGGAGGCAGCAGCCCACCAAGGTTTTTCTTTTGACTTTGATTTTGGTTTAACTGCCCCCCAAGGGGGATCTAGGGGCGCAGCCCCAGGGTTTTGATTTTATTTTTTTGCCCGCAGGGCATCATGTTCTCATTCAAAAAAATTTCTGGTGGCGGGCTGCGTCCCCCCAAAGTTTCCGCGCAGGAAGTATTTTGGTCCTGGTGTGGGTCTTTTTTGGGAATTGGGGCTGTGGCTGTGATTCACGAAAAAATGTTGGCTCCCCATGATTTGGTTATGATCATTGGTTCGTTTGGGGCGTCGGCGGTATTGATTTATGGTGCCATAACCTCTCCCCTGGCGCAGCCGCGCCATCTCCTGGGGGGACATTTGTTGTCGGGGATCGTTGGTGTGGGGGTTTTTCAAGGGATTGGACATATCCCTTGGCTGGCGGCGGCACTGGCGGTTTCTCTGGCTATTGTCGTTATGCAAATGACACGAACCTTGCACCCTCCAGGCGGTGCCACGGCCCTTATAGCCATCATCGGCTCAGATCAAATCCATGCCCTGGGTTGGCTCTATCCCATTGTACCCGCATTTTCCGGGGCGTTGGTGATGCTTTTGGTGGCCCTTTTGGTCAACAACCTTTCCCCAGACCGCCGCTATCCCCTCTACTGGTAGAAAGGGTTATGACCCACCGTTACGGAGGCGGAAAGGCGGGAAGTCCAGTGAGAAGAGAAAGAATTGCTTCAGGTCGTTGCGATGAAAAAAGCCGGATCGGAAGAACCTCCCGATCCGGCTTTCGCGCCTTATTCAAGGCGATCATCCGGTGCAATAACTTCAAACTGAGATCAAGTACTATCGTCCGCTCCTTATCATATTTTTTCCTCCTTGTAAATCGAACATTTAATCCTTGGAATCCAGTCTAGACAAGACCATCTTCCGGGTCAATAGAAAACAATCAAACCGTCTCCATTCATATCGACAGTCAACGCTCAAACCTGAAGAACCTTGTTCTGACAAAACCACCTAACCAAGCAATGTATGAATTGTTACGGCGCGAGAATAACATAACTTTTCATCGTATTGCTTTAGATTGACAGAAACCAGTCCAGGGTGCATTCCCTCCAGGGAGGAATAACTTAATGCTCGTTTATACAATTCGTCCATAACGGCACTGGCTTCCTTTTTGGCCAGATCGGTTTCCCCAAGAACGGCACGTACAACCATAATGGTGTCTCGGGTGGAATATTCTGCCCTGAACTTGGCGAGACCAGGGTGATCCATCCATTGCAGTAACTCAGCGATCCTGTCCTTGTCCCATTCTGGGGTCCGCTTGGAAAGAATGTAAGCAGCAATTGTGCCATCTCCGCGTTCCTTGTCGATCAGGCAGTTAAGAAAGTTGTTAATTGCTCGCCCAAGAATGCGACCATGATCGGCCTCTACATGGCTCAACATGTCCAGGTTGCAACGATCGACGACACTTTGGTTGAGTTGCGTGCTTCTTTCCAGATATCCTTTCGCTTTTTTAGGATCCGTTTTTATGAGACGTTCGGAAATCAGTGCGCAAGCATGGCCAATTTGCACCGGGATGGCGTCGCGAAGAAGATTAAGCCCCTTTTGTCTAAAATTGGAGGAGCGACACCGGGGATTTTCGATATTCGCCTGCGCTTTTTCAAGGACGGTTACTGCCAAATGGAAATCTTGCAGTTCCGTTTTGCGACAAAGAATTTGTCCCTTACGGAAAGCAAGAACGAGATCCTCAGGAAACTGATTGAAAAGTTTTTGATAGTCGTCATATACAGTTAACGGCAATTCGCTCTCCGTGGTGTTCATCAGAGCGAGCAGTCGTTCGGATTCCAAAAAATAGCGAACAGAGTAGCCGTCCGAAAATTTTAGATCCAGAAAAGCTTGGGAAACCTTGATGGCATCGGCAAATGTGTCTGCCAATTCCTGATAGGCTGGATCGGAAAGCTGCAAACGTTGTTCCTGGACTCCTTTAAGTTGCTCATAGGCAGCGTCAACGACCAGGATGATTTGATTACCGACACCTTCTTGTTTAAGTAGGGAGATTACATGTCTTTTGTCGGTATCTGCCAGGGACAGAGGGGCAGAATCCGACTTCGGATTTTCTACAATTTGGGATTGCTGTTCATACCTGTAGAGAATGCTTGCATATTGGCTACACCCGTCAAGTAATGTCTTGAGTGCATTCAAATGCTGCCCCCAGATCGAGTCGGAAAGGAAAGGGCGATTTTCCCCTTCGCCATCGTCTTTGGAACTGTAGACCATTCGATGTTCGATTTCGCCCCAGGCATCTTCAAAAATGTCACGAATCTGTACTTCAACGGCTACGTCTACCCCTTTTTTATCCTCCCCGGAAATCGTTGTGTAGTCTACCGTTACTTTGGCAATGATGTGTACCGAGGAATAGCCGCTTGGCTTGGAATCTTTTTTTACCTTGTTTTCAAGATCTTCGGGGGATAACAACCTGGAAAGCTTGTCCGTGACTTTGGAAACAATGGAAAGAGGATCTTTGTCAGGGCGGTTGTCATAGATTGTGATTTCTTCAAGACCGCCATGTTTGAAAGGAGAGGAAATACCGTCCACCGGTTTGTTGGTTACGATGAGACGAACGAGTTTTTCTACAAACCCCGGCATGAATTCTTGTGACAGGAGGACGTAACGACAGGCCCACGCATCTTTGATTTCGTCATAAGGGTCAAATTGACCATCTGGATTATCTTCATAATAACTTCTAGCTTTGTTGCGAATTTTCTTCCTGGTTTTTTTTCGATGTTTGAACGTATAGAGACAGTCCCTATTGAGATCGGCTAATTTGTTCAGCGCACCATGACAGTGGTTTTCGGCAGCCGTGGCGCGATACTCAATATCTGCGCAGACCAAGCTTTCTTTATTATTTTGTTCGTTGATACTATTCATGGTTTTTTCAATCTTAAAGAAGACTAACGGGGGATGCAGAAAACAGGGGACAAAATAAATGATTTACATAAACTTTGGATAAATTATACGGCGAAAGGCTACGCGAAAATTACCGAGGATCATGCAAGATTGTCAAGCATCAAAATTGAATGGTTGCTGATATATTTTAATAATTATGTTTGTCAACGGTTTAACTATGTTGAGGAAAAAGACGATGGGGGTATGGTTGCAGATGACAGTGATGACGCGATGGGAACATTCAGCCCAGGGACGAAAATGTTGGTCTTTTTCAACCGAACTTTTTGTCTTCCTCGGCTTGACATGTCGCTTTTTTTCAGGCGGCTCCTTTCGGAATGTGCGTTCAAGCGGGTAGTATGCCCGGTGTATCGTTCCTTACTCTTTTGGTGGGGAAAATGGCCAAACGAATCCAGGGCCGGGAACCTGTATTTAAATGAAGATTTTGATTGTCGGGCTGAATCACAAGACCGCTCCGGTAGCCATACGGGAAAAAATTGCCCCCGGCGATGACCAGTTGACGGAATGGTTGCAGGCTTTGACCGGGCTTGAAGGGGTGGAGGAAGGGCTTGTCCTTTCCACCTGCAACCGTTTTGAGGTTTGGCTGGTCTGTAGCCGGGTCGAATATGCCCAGGCGGTGACCATCCGACTGCTGGCGCAGAAGAGCCATATGGCCGCAGAGTCGCTGGAACCCCACCTTTATATCCACGAAGGTGAGGCGGCGGTGGCCCATGGTTATCGGGTGGCCGCCAGTCTGGATTCCCTTGTCGTCGGGGAAGCCCAGGTTTTGGGTCAGGTGAAACAGGCGTGGCAACGGGCGAGTGAGGCCGGTAGTTGTGGGTCGGTGCTGGGCCGGTATTGCCATCAGGTGTTTCGCGTGGCCAAAAAAATTCGTAGCGAAACCGGACTTGCCAAAAATCCGGTCTCCATCGCTTCCGTCGCGGTCTCTTTGGCGCGAAAAATTTTTGGTGCTTTGGAAGGGCATGTCTGTTTGCTCATCGGCGCGGGTGAAATGTGTGAGCTGGCGGCACGTCATCTGGCGGGACAGGGGGTGCGCATCCTGGTGGCCAACCGCACCCTGGAGCGGGCACAGGAGCTGGCCGGACGGTTTGACGGCGAAGCCTTTGGCCTTTGCGATCTGGAACGACGGCTGGCCGAGGCCGATATCATCATTTCTTCCACCGGGGCCATGCGTCCCATCGTTGGTGCCGACATGGTTCGTGCCGCCCTGCGGCAACGGCGGTACCGTTCGCAATTTTATATTGATATCGCCGTTCCCCGCGATCTGGCGCCGGAAATCGCCCAGATTGACAACGCCTTTTTGTATGATATCGACGATCTGGAAAAAATTTCCCGGGATAATCGCAAAGATCGCAACCAGGAAGTTGAAGCCGCTGAAGCTATTGTTCGCAGTGGTGTCGCCGAATTTTTGACCTGGGCACGTTCCCTGGATGTGGTACCGACTTTGGTGGCTTTGCGCAAATCTTTGGAAACTATCCGTGACCAGGAAGTCGAAAAAGCTTTGAAAGGTTGGACGCCGTTGACTCAGGAAGATCGTGAGCGGGTTGCCAATATGGCCAGGGTGTTGGTCAATCGAATCCTGCATGTCCCCCTGACGCAATTGCGTGAACAAGGGTCCGGCGAGGACGGTGCCAGCCTAGTGGAGGCCGCAAAAAAACTGTTTCGCCTGGATGATGAAAACCAAACCGACATTCGACAATAAAATCATAGCATCAACCCATGATCTTGGCCAACCATGTCCTTTCTGTCCAAACTTAATGATCTGCAACGTCGCCATGGAGAATTGGCGGCCCTTCTGTCCCAGGCCGAGGTCATGGCCGATTCCGGTCGTTTTTCCCGGTTAAGCCGCGAATATGCCGGCTTGGATCCGGTGGTGGCTGCCTTCAAAGATCTTCAGGCTATCGATACGGAGATTGTTGCCACCGAAGCCCTGTTGGTGGAATCCCAGCAGGATCCAGAGCTACGTTCGTTGGCACGGGATGAACGGGAAATTTTGCAAACGCGACGTGAGCAGGCTTGGCGCGATTTGCAGGTCATGTTGCTGCCTAAAGATCGTAACGATCAAAAAAACGCCATTCTGGAAATTCGGGCTGGAACGGGGGGGGAAGAGGCGGCGTTGTTTGCCGGTGAAATGTTACGCATGTATCAGCGATTTGCCGAATCCCGGGGCTGGCGGATGGAATTGCTTTCCACCCATGCGACCGATTTGGGGGGGTTTAAGGAAATCATCGTCATGGTGAGTGGCAAGGGGGTGTTTTCCTCTCTCAAGTTTGAATCGGGTGTCCATCGGGTGCAAAGGGTTCCGGTGACTGAGGCGGGGGGGCGGATTCACACCTCGGCTTGCACGGTGGCGGTTTTGCCGGAGGCCGAAGAGGTGGACGTGGTCATCAACGAGCGTGAAGATTTGCGCATCGATGTCTATCGTTCTTCGGGACCGGGCGGTCAGAGTGTCAACACGACCGATTCGGCGGTGCGTATCACCCACCTTCCGTCCGGTTTGGTCGTCGTTTGCCAGGATGAAAAATCTCAACATAAAAACAAGGCCAAAGCTTTGAAAGTTTTAAAAGCGCGGCTTTACGACATCGAACTGAAAGCCGCCGAAGAAGCCCGTTCGCGTGATCGCAAAGGACAGGTGGGGAGTGGTGACCGCTCGGAGCGCATTCGTACCTACAATTTTCCCCAGGGGCGGTTGACCGATCATCGTATCAATCTCACCATCTACAGGCTTGATCAGGTGTTGCAGGGGGATTTGGAGGAGGTGATTTCCGCCCTTTCCAGTGATTATCAAGCCAAACTTTTGGCGGAATTTGTCGATTCTCCATAATCGAAAAGGATAAAAAACAGTTGACCGATTAAGTTTTTCTGCCGATTAAAGAAACAGGGGGGGGCCACAGGGCAGGGTTGCGTTTGACCTTGCTGTTGGGTGGACGGCGTGGAGGACTTTATGGTCATCTTGTCACACATGGGCTGGGTAGCACTTCAGCCCGAAACCTTGGTTCCGCCATCGAGGATTGTGGAGGGGAGCCAGCTTTCCGGGCGTTTTACGGAGCGTTCAACGCATTTCAAGCGTCGCACTGAGAATTCGCAGGATGCCGATTTTCAGTCGGTCTTCAAGCGGGTGCTTGAGGAGGATTGCCGAGAGGAGTGATGTTCAGGTATCGGGACGGGGTTTGGGGCAGCGCCCCAAGGTTTTGTTTTTGAATTAAAACAAAAAAGCTTTTTTGCCTATGGGGGTTTGGGGGCGAAGCCCCCAAGGTTTTGGTCTTGACTTTGTGCCCGCAGGGCATTACCGGGGGCGTTGCAGTGGGGTTTCCACCTTTTTGCGCACCTCGCTCCCGGCCAAAGTTTCGACCAATGTTAAAGCGAAATCCATGGCGGTTCCCGGTCCCCGAGAGGTAATCACGGTGCCATCGACGACCACGGCAGTTTCCTGGTAACTGACCCCTTCCAACAATTTTTGCGATAACGCGCCGGGAAAGCTGGTTCCTTTTTTGCCTTTGAGCAGTCCCGACGTGGCCAGGACCAGGGGGGCGGCGCAAATGGCTGCGGTTATCTTGCCTTCCCTGGAGAGGCGGTCCAGCAGTTGGTGGATGCGAGGGTCGGCGTTGAGGTTGGAACTTCCTGGCATGCCGCCGGGTAGGGCGATCATGTCGAAGGGTTGGTCCATCACCTGTTCCAGGGTGGTATCCGGTACAATGACGGTGCGTCGGCTCCCGCGCACGGGTCCCTCCTGCAACCCGGCAACGACACATTCGATTTCGGCACGACGCAGGATGTCGATGATGGTGACCGCTTCCAATTCTTCAAAGCCTTCGGCCAGGGGTACCAGTACTCTTGCCATGGGGATCTCTCTTCATGTGGCGACGCTGTTTTCATTGAGTCCAAAGGGACCGCCGATGGATGGTATTGTCAAACCTTGAGCAATCGTTGTCCCCGTCCGAGAATCGAACCATTTTCCATGGCTTTGAGAACGACCGCAAGACCTTTTTCCACCCCTTCTTCCAGGGGGAGGCCAAAGGCAAGAAATGTCGCAATGGCCGCAGCCAGGGCGCAACCGGTACCGTGGAATGAAATTCCAGGAAGGCGCGGGTGGCGATGGCGTGTGGCGTGTCCCTGGTGCCAGAGAAGATCCACAACCTCCATGCCTTCGGCATGTCCCCCCTTGAGCAATACCGAGCACCCACGGCTGGCCAGGGCAGCGGCCAGTGATTCCTGGGTTGAAAAGGTGTTGTTTTGGGGCCTGTCGGCGACCAGGATGTGGGCCTCTGGAAGATTGGGGGTGACAAGGGTGACCCGTGGAAGGAGAAAACGTCGCCACAGGTCCAATCCTTCGGGGTCCAACAGCACGCCGCCACCGGTTCCCGCCAGGACCGGATCGGCAACGATGGGTATGTTTGGATAAAGCTCAAGGGTTGCAACGACTGCTGTGACAATATCGGCGGTGGCGAGCATTCCCAGCTTGATGCAATCAACCCCTATATCGTCCAATGCGGCGCGCATTTGTTGGGCAACAAGGTTTCCGGGCAGTGGGTGGACAATGGATACCTGGGCGGTGTCCTGGACGGTGATTGCGGATACGGCGGCCTGGGGAATTCCTCCCAGGTGGTTGATCATGCGAATATCCAATGGCATTCCGGCACCGCAGGTGGGATCGGTCCCGGCGATTGTCAGTACTCTTCCCTTAAAATGATGCTTGATCATGGTTGTAAAGAGTCCGTTACTGTGATAGTTGTCAGCCCTTGTCAAGAATCATAGCCGCGCCAACGAGGGAATGACCATGGCCAAAGTCCTGATCTCCGATAAAATGTCACCCGAAGCCGAACAGGTTTTTCGTTCCCGTGGGGTCGAGGTGGATTATCTCCCCGGCTTGACCCCTGAGGATCTGAAAAAGAAGCTTCCAGATTATGATGGCATAGCCATCCGTTCTGCCACGCGGTTGACGCAGGATTTGATCCAGGCGGCCACGCGGCTCAAGGTGATCGGTCGTGCTGGGATTGGGGTGGATAATGTGGATATCCCCGCCGCTTCCAAGCAAGGGGTCATTGTCATGAACGCCCCCTTCGGCAATTCGGTGACCACCGCCGAGCATACCATGGCCTTGATGCTGGCTGCGGCTCGGCACATCCCTGCTGCGACGGCTTCCACCCGTGCGGGCAAATGGGAGAAGAATGGTTTTATGGGGCGGGAGCTTGCTGGCAAAACTCTGGGGATCATTGGAACCGGCAACATTGGTTCACTGGTGATCGAGCGTTGCAAAGGGATGAAAATGCACGTCCTCGCCTACGATCCTTTTATCAGCAAAGCCAAGGCGAATGATCTGGGAGTTGAACTGGTTGAAACCCTGGATGATTTTTGGCCCAGGGTGGATGTCCTCACCGTCCATGCCCCTCTGACTGCCAAAACCAAGCATATCATCAATGCTGACGCTTTTGCCAAAATGAAGAAAGGGGTGATTGTCGTCAACTGTGCCCGTGGTGGTATTGTCGATGAACCGGCATTGTATGACGCGCTGAAGTCCGGTAAGGTTTTTGCTGCTGGTCTGGATGTCTTCGAGAAGGAACCTGCTCGGGAAAGTCCGTTGTTTGCGTTGGAAAATGTAGTTTTTACTCCCCATCTTGGGGCTTCCACCTCGGAGGCCCAGGTCAAGGTGGCGGTGCAGATTGCCGAACAAATTTCCGACTTTTTGCTCAAGGGGACGGTCCAGAACGCGCTCAATATTCCCGCTGTTACGGAGATGGAGCTGCCCGCCCTGCGTCCTTATCTCAATCTGGCCGACAAACTGGGGACCACCTTGGGACAGTTGACCGAAGCGGGTGTTCAATCCGTCGAGGTGATTTACGAAGGGAGTGTCGCCGGACTCAACCACAAGCCCATCACCAATACATTGTTGAACTCCTTGCTGACTCCGATGTTGGAAACGGGGGTCAATCTGGTCAATGCCCCCCTTATTGCCAAGGAGCGGGGGATTGCGGTCACCGAAACTGTTCGGGCGCAATCGAAAAAAGGTTTTACCTCCTTGATCACGGTGACCATAACCACCGAAAAACGCCAGCGTTGTATTTCTGGGACTTTGTCCTATGATGAACGGCCTCGTATCGTTGCTATGAACGAAGTCCCGGTGGAGGCCACTCCCGAAGGTAATCTGCTGTTCGTTGCCAACCAGGACGCCCCCGGACTGATCGGGCGGGTGGGGACCATACTCGGTGAAGCGGGCATCAACATCGCCAATTTTCACCTGGGGCGGACGCGCCAGGGAGGTTCGGCCATCGCCTTTATCAACATTGATCAGGATGTGCCCAAGGCGGTCATGGAGCAACTCCTCCAGGTTCCCAATGTCCTGGAAGTCAAGCTGGTACGTTATTGTTTGGAGGCAGAGCCTCCAAGGTTTTGTTTTTGAATTTGATTTTGACTTTGATTTTACTGCCCCCCAAGGGGGGTCTAGGGGCGCAGCCCCAGGGTTTTAATTTTGTTTTTTTGCCCGCAGGGCATCATGTTCAACCTTAATCCTCCCACCCTCTATATGCGCCTGCCAATCCATACCGCCCGGCCCAGGATGGCGAGTTGTCCCACCTGTTCGGGGGCAATTCGGATATCTTCATAAGCCAGATTGTCACTCTTAATGGTTACTGAACCATCAAATCCCCGCTGCAATCGTTTAGCCACCAGGTCTTCATCCCGGCGCATGACATAAATGGCATCGTTGCGCATGTTTCGATCCCTTTGATCCAACAATACCATATCCCCTTCCTTCAAAGTGGGTTCCATGGAATCGCCGATAATGCTGACCAGGGCGATATTTTTCGGGTCCAGCTGCATGGTGCCGATGATCCAGTCGGATTTGAAGGTGATGTGGTCTATGACTTGTCCGCTATAGAACGAGTCATCGGTTTTCCCATCGGTGCGGATACGAAAGCGGGGGACAAAGACATAGGGTGGGGGCAAGACGCGATAATGTTCACCTGGCTCTCTGGCGATGGTCGTTGGATCTTCCGGGAAAGGGGATGAAGAAATATTAATCCAGGGGGATCCTTTTCCAGTCAACAGCCAACTGATAGAAATGTCAGTTTTATCAGCAATTTTCATAAGTGTTCTGGTTTGCGGACGCATCACGTTTGACAACAATCCCGCCAATGTGGATTTGCCAAGGCCAATCTGGTCGGCCCAAGCGTATGGCTCTGGGCCGATAACTTTTTTCAAACGTTCGCCGAAGGATTCCTGGGTTTGCTTTTCGGACATGATTTGCCCCTGGATAAAATTGGTCTTTTGAGTTGGGTGCCGTTTTCGGCCCGGTTTTGTGTCCTGTATTGCAAAGCTCAGGAGCGTTTTTCCAGAGGGGTATTGGTTCGGTATTTGACTGTTTTATTGCATAAAATTGTAACATATGAACCATAACCTTAAAAAGACGAACCTGAACTGACTAAGATGAACTGTTTCAGTCTAACATTTTACATTACCGAAACTCAAATTAAAAAAACCGAACTAAAAGTTCGGAAAAAAATTGACACACGGGCAATTCTGGCAGAGACTATCCCCTTCATGTGGATTTGCGAACTTTAAGTTCGTGTTTATGTGTATTGGTTCGTGTTTATTCTTGGAGGAGACTATGGATCAAAATAAAAACGGGAAAAAAAATGGCAACAAAAACGGCCAGTTCATGAAAGAGACATGTGAAATAATGCTTGAAATCAACATGTTATATTACAGCCTTGCCGCTATCGAAAACGATATGGAAATGAGCATCCAAAAAATAAGAAAAACAGCAGCAGCTTTTTCTGAACCGAGACGCCAACGTTTGCGCAACCTGATCCTTGAATTTGCCCAATGGGCTGGTGAAAACCGGGCAACGTTGATTCCGGACCCATCTCAGGGACGGTGCTTTGTGACGACACCGGCGGGGAGTTTTGGGTTTGCCCCCTTTGAGACCATGGACTGGGGGGTAAGCGGTATTTTCTGGTATGAAATCAGCGAAGGAATAACCATTCCGACGGCACAAAACGTACAAAGGGAGTCGATTTTGTCATGAATATGAAACATCCACTACTTGGTGCCCGTCTTCCCGAATCTCTGATGGAAATTCGTGAAACGATTGGGTTGAACAACACCCTGAAGCTTGTGACAAATTATGGTGGTACGCGCGTTTTTGTCCCCAAACGCATCCATGACCAGCATCGCTTGGTCAATGTGTTGGGATTGAAGGCGGCCAATCAGCTCAGTCGTCGTTTTGGGGGGGAAAGTCTGACGTTGGTACGCGGTGCATCGGCGTTGCGGGCATCCCGCAATAAGGAGATCATTGAGCAGTATAGCAAGGGGGTACGGGTTGCCGATCTGGCTCGTACTTTTGCGCTGACCGAAAGGCGCATCTACACGATATTGTCGGGGGTGAGCGATCAGGCATGAATTAACCGGTCCGGGCCTTGATTGCTCAGGCCCGGACCGGCGCAGTTCTGTGCGTCAGGCATGGGGAATTGCCGGACGAGCTACAGAACTTTCTTTAAGGATTGCTCAATCTTATTGGACATGGAGGAAATTTCGCTGATCACCCGGTCAATATCTCCGGCCAAGTCTCGGGCGACGCGGGCGGTACTTTTGACTTCTCCTGCAACGACAGCGAAACCTTTGCCAAATTCTCCGGCACGCGAAGCCTGAATTCCGGCGTTGATGGCGAGGACTTCAAGTTCGTTGGAAATTTTTTCGATACCGTGCAACGTTTTGGACACATCCCGGGTATTGCGGTCGATTTCCTGGCGCACACTTGAAAGATCGGTGAATACCTGATCGTTGGCCTTGCTACGGTTTTCTTCCATGATTTTTATGAAAAGCATGGCCGCATCAATGTTGACGATCTTGGATTCCCCCCGATTGGCGTGGAGAAACTCGGAGGTCTCGGACGATCCAGAAGCGTCGAGTATCAGGTCGGCGGTGAAGTTTTTGACTGCCATTTCCGGCTTGGTCAAAGTTTTGATGCCAATCTTCATCGCCAGGGTCATGGCCGGGGCATTGGCGTCGGGATCGACGACATAGACCGGCTCTGCCCCTTTGCTTTTATGGAAAATTTCCAAAAGCTCTTTGCTTTGTTCTCCACCTCCGACGATGCCGATCTTTTTTTTGCTTTCGTTTGTTTCCATTTTCTACTCCCGGTGTTTGCCCTTCTAATGGCCTTGTGGGTCGCACCGAATTTTGCTTTGTCAGCAAACGGGTGTCAAAGGATCCTCCCTTCTGACCACACGTCCATTTCTATCATAACCTGCCGGGGATATGGTACCTTTCATCATGAGTCGATTGCGTTTTTTCGAGAAAGTTTGGCGATAGTCACCGCGCAACCATTTCGTTCCCCCCTTTTTTTTCTCAAACAGTTTTAATTTTCCTTGGATGCGGGATACAGCCAAGGTTTTGAATTTTTCTGCCCGAAGGGCATGAGAGTCTGCCGCACACGATACCAGGCTATTTTTTTGTCAAACCATAAATAATTTTTTCCAAAGCAAAGCCATCGCCGGGGTGGAGGGTATGGTCGCCGGGGACCAGGACGATTTGGGACTGACCTGCCAGGGCTGGCACCTGGTTCATGTTCTGGCTGAAACCGGGGACCAGGGCATCGCCTAGGGCGAAGGGTTGGCTGCGGATGATGGAAACATAGTGAATTTTTGGGTGAGGGGTGTGATTGAGGGCAAAGAGCAGGGAACCCGGAAAGGGGCGGGCAAGATCGAGCAGGAGATCACGGGAGTTTTGCAGGAGCGGGTAGGGACCGCCGATAAAAAATTCTTTGATGATTTCGATGGGCCAGGGGTCGGAGATGGCGTTCAGGGCTTGTTCTGCCCTGGGGGTTCCGAGATGGGGTGAGGCGATGGTGATCAGGGCTTTGATGCGGGGTAGTCTGGCCCGAACCAGGGCGGCACGCGCCACGACACCGCCAGCCGAATGGCCGACGAGGATGAGGGATTGGCCAGGATGGGCACGGCCCAATTGGTTGAGTTGGGTTTCCAGAACCGTGGCCTGGATGGCGATGGGGGCCAGGGATGGCAACTGCGCCAGAAAAAGGGTGTTTGCGGGTTGGGTGGTTGGGTTGGGTCGAGGGACTGGCAGGATCCACGGTGGGTTGGGGATCAGGATGCCGGCGAGGGGCCAGTTGTTGCGGGATTGAAGTATGGGAACTACGCCGCTTGTTTGCCAGGATTGAGCTTCGCCCAGATAGCCGTGGATCAGGACCAGGAGATCGGCATGGGCGGTGCGGCCAATAACCAGAGAAACCGAAGCCAGGAGGATGAGAATAAGTCTGCGCATGGGCTGTCTTTGGGGGATGGGAAAGATCGGGCGATTGCAGAAAAAACCAAACACGGTGTCATGGTTCTACATTAACACAAAGAATGGTTCAAGGGGGGTCCGACTAGAACGGGGAGGACCACATGCTGTTGATAAATGGATTGTGTTTGCGTTCCGCTCCCAAGGTGGTGTCGGGGCCATGCCCCGGATGACAGGCGATGGCGTCTCCCAGGGGGAGCAGCCGTTTTTTGATGGAGCTGATTAACTGACTGTGGTTGCCACCTGGCAGGTCGGTGCGACCGATGGATCCCTGAAACAGGGTATCTCCAACCGCCATGCTGTCGCCCCAGCGCAAACAGACGCCGCCGGGGGTATGGCCGGGGGTATGGATGACGTGAATTTCCATTCCCGATACCTGGAGGGTTTCATTGTCTGAAAGTTCGCGATCAATGGTAGGGGGAGTACCAAAGGGCAGGCCCCAGGCTTGCGCGCTTTGCTTTGCGGCGGCTACCAGGGCGGCATCTCCGGGGTGGATCCAAAATTCGCATCCGGTCTTTTCCTTCAGGTCAGAAACCCCCCCCAGATGATCAAAATGGCCATGGGTATTGATGATATGCGTCAGTTTTACCCCCAATTTGTCGAGCTGCGCCAGGATGCGTTGGGCATCACCGCCGGGGTCAATAATCACGGCCAAACGCTCTTCGCGGTTGGCCAGAATCTGACAATTGACCTGGAGGACACCGGTTTCCATGGAAAGGTGGTAGGGCTTGACCATCGCTGCTTCCTTCGGTTAACTTTAACTCATTGATTTATGGTTTTGTTGTGTTCCACGAATCTTTCTTCAATGCGCCAGGTCGGCAGTCAGGCCTTCGCGCATGACCACCGTGTAGCCTTTCTCCCGGAGTTGTTCCACCAGGAGGTCCATGTTTTCCATGGCGGGGTCCAGGTCGTCGAATGCCTGACGTCGCACCGTTCCCGAAGAACCGGAGCGGCCCCATTCCCGGATAATCTGCCATTCCCCGAGGAGATCGCGTTGAATCTGGATGGAATAAAACCAGACTTCTCCCGATTGAGAATTGACCTTTTGCAGGTAAGCTTTCATCAACGGTGTGCTTTTATCCGTCCGTGCGATTTTTCCGTGTTCTGTTTCGTAGCCCGGTTATAATAGGCCAGAATCCTTGTCAAATCGCAAGTCAGGTTGAAAGGTTTCGCTGCAATTTGTTTATGTATCGGAAAAACAAAGTTTGGCAAAAATTATTGCGGGGGTCCGGGGGGGATCATCCCCCCCGGCGGGGTTTGGGGCAGCGCCCCAAGGTTTTGATTTTGAATTTAAACAAAAATTTTCATGCCTATGGGGGTTTGGGGGCAAAGCCCCCAAGGTTTTGATTTTGACTTTATGCCCGCAGGGCATCATGTTCTGAAAAAAGGGAGATATGACCGAAAAACCGCCACTGTCTGTGTGGGTGATACCTCGGCCCATCGTTAATCGCATCCTGACCCATGCCATGAAAACGGCACCCCAGGAGTGTGTCGGGCTTCTTTCCGGCAACGGTCGCCAGGTTAAAAATTGGCACCCTCTGACCAACAGTTTGCGTCACGAGCGACGTTTTCTGGCCGACCCTTCCCAGCAGATTCAAATCATGAAGCAACTGCGTGATTGTGGCGAGGAGATTGTTGCTATTTACCATAGTCACCCAGGGACTTGCGCGCAGCCTTCAAAGGTGGATCTTCAGGAACACCATTATCCCGAAGCTTTGTGTCTCATCATCTCTCTGGACACCCTTGGACGTTTGGATATGAATGGTTTTTTGTTTCGGGACGGGGAAGTTTTCGTGCAGGAATTGACCATTTGCGATTGATGTGGTGCGTTGGGTTTGTTGGGTTACCGTAATCAAGGTTGGGGCTGTGATCAGACGTTTTTTAAACTGGATGTTTCGTTCTTTGGCTCCCTATCTGGTGGGGGTGCTGCTGGGTGTGGGTTTTTTTGTGTTGCTGATCCGCTCCATGGACGGCCCTGGTGGGTTGTTGCAGAGTGCTCCGGGGTTTGCGGGGCATGTGGGGCGGTTTTCGTTGGGGGTCATGGAAAATATTTCCGACCTGAGGGGGATGTTGTCTTCGACTGACCCGGCGGCGGAAGTTCTCGATGCGGGAGGCAAAACAGCGTTGGATGTGGTCGGGGGGGGAAAAGGGTTGGAATGGGTCCAGGATGGTATGCCTGTTGCGGATTCTGTATCTGTCCCCATGCCGGTGGTTGTTCCTCCCCAGGCTGTTATGGCGAAGGCGGAGTCCCATCCTGTGGCCAAGGAGACGAAGGCGATCCGGGATGCTTTACCTTCTGCGGATGATCCTGTCAGGAAAGAGTTTAAACCCAGGGGCAAAACCGAGGATTGTGGTTTTCCGCCGTTGCGTCCCGGTCCCGATCAGGAACGTTATATGGCCTGCCAGTGGCGTCGTAATTGTCAGGTACGTCTGGAAAACTATCAAAAAATGATCGACCAGGGGTTGCGGGGGTGTCCAGAGAACACCACCCATGCGCAGATGTGCAGAAATTTTTATCGCTCCATGCAGCTGCAAAATCCGCCTCAGGTTTGTGATCGGCCCTGGCCTGGGGTCAACCGGATGCCATGACTTTATGTATCGGAAAAACAAAGTTTGGCAAAAATTTTTGCGGGGGTCCGGGGGGGATCATCCCCCCCGGCGGGGTTTGGGGCAGCGCCCCAAGGTTTTGTTTTTGAA
>JACSDG010000120.1 GCA_015660855.1 Magnetococcales bacterium | reverse complement strand
GTTTTGTTTTTGAATTAAAACAAAAAAGCTTTTTTGCCTATGGGGGTTTGGGGGCGAAGCCCCCAAGGTTTTGGTTTTTGCCCGAAGGGCATCATGTTCTTGAGTTTTCAGGTACGGTCGCCTATGGCCGAAACGATGATCATGGCCGAGTTCTCAGGGGGAAATATGTCGTCTGAACAAATATTGCAGCCATCGGATTCTCGATATCGGGTGATGGAGAAAGAGCTGAAACAGACGCTTAATGTTAACCTGAATTGTTTGGACAAAACCTACCCGAAGATGGCGTCTCTGTTTCGGAATACAATAAGAAAATCGCCGCCTTCCCTAAAGATTGCCATGTTGTCCGGGAAAGTGACCAGTTTGGTGTTGGTCATGGGAGAATATCAATCGGAGAATATGCTTGATCCGATGTTCAAAATAAAATCCGAGGAAGAAATAGAAAGCTACGGAATCAAGAATGGAACCGTGCCGCTTTTGTTTGGTGTCACGTCGGGTTATGATTTGTTGATGATTCATGGACTGACTGAAACCTCAGATCCAATTCATAGAGATCTCAGGATAGAAAATCCCATCTATGTTATTGAAATCATTCCAGAGCGATTGTTATTATATTTGCTTGTGTTTGATATGACAAGTATTTTTAATAGGGGAAAAATCAGTTTTTTCCTAGGTGCATTAGCCCTTGCGGATTTTGCTGATTATTTGATGAATCCAGATGTACGTTATCCCGATCTTCTCATTTACCATGGGGCCGATGGTCGTTTGGTCAAGGGAGTGCGCGATCTTATAGATCAATGCAGGATTGGTCTTGAAAAGAATTTTGTTAAACACATGGAAGATATAAAGTCATACTATCGGTCTTTATCCGCCAATCATTGGCGAACTTGTTTTGGTTCTAATCTTGGTCGTCCTCTTCGCATTATTGGTCTGACTTCCATTTATACTACTTTTCTACAGTATGCAACTCGTGACCTCCTTGAAGGATTTAAAGAGTTGGGTCATAAAATAGAAATATTGATAGAGCATCACCATACGCATCGGTTGACCAATCATTCCGTTTATCAGCGCGTGAGTGAATTCAAGCCGGATTTAATTCTTATTCTTGACCATTTTCGTTGGGAAAGTAATCTCGGTCTTTTGGAGGATGTCCCCGTCGTAACCTGGATTCAGGATGTGTTGGACAATATTGTCACTGATCGTACGGACGTGCGACTGACCGAACGAGATTTTGTTTTTAGTTTTTCCAAACTTTGGCTCAGGGATGGTACGTTTGATCGTCCCCTCTATCGGGATAAAAAAATTCATTTTCTGCCTGTGGGCATAAACACCAGTGTCTATTTTCCTGACAAAACCCAGGAAAAAGAAATCGATTGTCTTTATGTTACCCACCTGATCAATCCCACCAGGACTCTTTTATCGCATCGTTCCATGCCTTCGGCCGCCATGGGGGAACCCAGGGATATAACAATTGGAGGTCTGAAAACTGACTCTATTGTAATGAAAAAGGTTTTTAGAAGTATTATAAATAAAATTGATTCGTTGACCTACCGCCAATTGTGTGAATATTTTATTCGCCATGATTTATTCCATTCGATTGGATTGGAAGCTTTTGAGAAATATGGCATTGATGGTAGTACCGTTCCAAAAGAATTTTTATCAGGTTTTAATTCGCCAATACATATGGAAGTGCTTTCAATGATCAAAGCCCTTCCCATGATTCATTTATTTAAAAATGGCATCAACATAAAAATATATGGAAACAATTGGGATCGCTATACAGAATTAAAACCTGTCCTGCAGGGGCCTGCGGGGAATGGTTTGGAGTTGAATCGTTTAATGAATAAATCTCGTATTTGCATCAGCAACAGTGCGGGGACGACCTTGCATATGCGTGCTCTGGAGATACTTGGTTCTGGAAATCTTTTACTCACCAGGAAAATCCCAAGGGAGTATGATACCGCAAGTTTGTTCGATTATTTTACTGACGGGGAGGATTTTGTTTCATTTGAAGATGAGGATGATTTGTTGGTCAAAGTAAAATATCTTATCGAAAATGAATCGGTACGCAATACCATTGCCGAGCGAGGGTACAAAAAGGCCTGCCTTACGTTTGGTTACGCCTCCCTGGCCCGCAAAGTGTTGGGTGTTGTAGCCGAAGGAATGGCTGCAATAGCCTGATTGTCTCCACGTAGATCCTCCCATTCTTTTTAGTTACATAGAGACTCCATATGCGTAAACTGGCCATTTTTTTACCCGCACCGACCCCATTTTACCGCGCACTCCTTGGTCAACTGATGACCGCCTTTTCCAAATTGGGACTGGAGGTCCAAGGGGACACCACGCTCCTTTCCGAAGAAAAACTACTTGAATTTTGTCAGGCTTCCAAACCCGATGTTCTGTTTGAGTTGAATCGCTGTCGCTGGGAAATCCCTTCTCTGCCCAAATCCATCGTTCATATCTCCTGGATCGTCGATACCCTGGGACGCAAAATGGACCAGTTCGGGGGCAGCGAATTGCTCTATTTTTTTGGATACAACTGGTTGCTCCGCCATCCCCATAAAAATCAATCTTTAGTGGACTGGCTACCTCCTGGAAGTTGTCAGCATACCTATGCGTTTAAAGCTTGGCATGAGGGGGAAATTTCTTGCTCTTTCGTCGGCCACATGCCCTTTCCATGGAATGAAAAAGAACGCCATCGACTATTGACTGCGGGTACCGATACCCCCGTCCGCTTTGGCGATTTGTTGCCCTTTTATGAAGACCAACTTTGCCAGACCCATCAGCGCGGATTTGCCAACGACGATTATGTCCAGGTGGCCCTGGAGGTGTTGCAAGAAAAATTCGGTATCCAACAACCCCACCTGGATAAAATCGTGTATTATGATATTGGCTGTCGGGTCATACGGATGCGCAATCGTGACAAACTGTTACAACTGGCATTGGCCCAAAACGATACCCCCGTTTTCTACGGTACCGGTGGTTGGGGTGCATGGCCCCAATATGCCCCCTTCTTCAAGGGGCCCCTGGAAAATCCTGCCGATGTGTGTCGCCTTTATCAAAATTCCAGGCTTGCTTTGCATGAAGGGGTTGGAATTCATTTCCGGTCTATGGATTGCATGTCTTCTGGTGGGGTTCTTTTTTATCTGGCTTCTCCCGATGATGATCAGCCCGGTGGAATTAACCATTTGTTTGAACCCGGCGTGCATTTTATTTCTGTAACTGCCGATAGTTTTGCGGATCAATACAGGGAAGCTATGAATCATCCAGACCAGCGCAAAAAAATAGCGGAACAGGCGGCGCGAGAAATACGAGCCTATCATACTTGGGAACATCGAGCCGCAAAGATTATGGCAGATTTGAACCGGATATGAATGATCTTTATTCACAGGGTCGTGATGAGTCTATGAACAATTTTTATTCATCGACGGTTCATAACCGGATCAATGCCGATGCCGAACTGACCCGGCAACGCTACCGGCAAAGAATTTCTCGGGAATTATCCTGGATGGGGTGGAGTTCGAGAGATATTGCAGGAAAAAAAATTTTCGATGTGGGTACGGGGTGGCAGGCACTGACTTTTCATGAATGGGGTGCCCAGGATGTCGTGCATCGAGACATCAGTTCAGTACAGGTGGACTGGCTGCATCGGGAGACTGTGCGGCGGAATATTGAAAACATTCATTCACGCCAGGGTGATATTTGTTCCGACTGGGGCGAGGACGGCGATTTCGACCTGATTTTTCTCGTTGGGGTGTTTCACCATTTGCGGGATCCGCAAGGAATGCTTGAACAGGCATTGCCAAGGTTAAAACCGGGGGGCAGTCTTTTTTTGCGTCTTTATCGTTCCGGAACCTGGAGCCGGTGGTTGACGGCGCACCTACGCCTTATGGCCACCACCTTGAATCCAGCGGTTATGGAAAAGGCGTTCCAATGGCAATTTCCTTTGGAAAAAGAGGGCGGTTTCCTTGGCAACATGCTGGACGATTTATTTACCCCCATTTATGGGGCCTTCCATCCGCAAGCTTTTGTGCAAAGCGCAGCAAGGATGGGGGGGGATGTTAAAGTGGATGATTCCATGTTTCACTGGGATTTTGATGATCGGGATGAAAATTTTCGGGTTTTGTTCACCCAGAAGTCGCAGGCACCTTTTGCCATGGATCGCGGTGGCAAGGATAGGTTTCCATGTGTCACGCCTGTGAACCAGATAGAACTGTCATTGACTGACCCTTATGCTGGTTCGGTGCGGCACCTTTTGCAACGAGCCATGGGCCTTTTTAGCGAACAAAAAAATGAAATCGAACGCGCCTGTCGTCTTTTGACCCTGTATCGATTGGTGCGAATTTTTAACGCTTGGTCCTATTTTACCATGGAAAAACCAGAACCTGTTGTTTCTGCCTTTTCCAGTAGCCTTTCTAGAAAACGGTTGGAATCCCTCGAAAGCATACTTCAACGTTGGGGGGGTGGCGAATCCTGATGAATGTTCTCGGTATTACCTCAAGTGCAGAGAGTGGAGCCACTCTTTTTATTGATGATCTGCCGGTGGCCGCTGTCAATGAGGAACGCGTATCAAGAAAAAAATTTGATGGCTCCTATCCCCATCTTGCCATCGATTGGTGTCTGGAATCCTCGGGTCTGAAATCCCAGGACATCGATTTGATCTGTTACGGTTTCAGCCAGGGGTACGCCTCCAGTGATACCCTCAACGGTTTGATTGAACGCGCCATGGATGGTTACGGCGATAATCCCGAAGCCTTGCAGATTATCAAACAACGCCTGGTTGCTGAAAATAATGTGGATGTGCGGGCCAGGGAAGAATTTTTTGCACAAACCAGGAAAAGATTTCCCCACAATCCCCCCATTCACCATTGCAATCATCATGAAACCCATCGTGCGGCCGCTTTTTTTCCCTCTCCCTTTGCCAAATCTCTGGTCATCACCGCCGATGGTCGCGGCGATTATCTTTCGCTCACCATCGCCAGGATGGAGCGGGAACCCAACCGGGTGGAAATTCTCTATCAGGCCTACAGTTGGGAAAGCTTGGGCTACCTGTATGGTCGGATCACCGGATTGTGCGGGTTTACTCCCAATCGGCACGAAGGCAAGGTCATGGGCCTTTCGGCGGTGGGAAATCCAGGTTTGGCCCTGCCCCTGGTGCAAAAAATGCTCGATCTGGATGAACAGGGCCACATAAAAAGTTCGCTCGGCCCTTATTATCGCCCGTTTTTTACCAATTTTTCCGATGCCCTCATCCAGGAAGCAGCGGCTTTTTCCCGTGAAGATCTGGCGGCGGCGGTTCAGGCCCATCTGGAGGCGATTGTCCTCAAACTGGTGGCGCATTACCTCGATAAGACGGGACTTGAACATGTGTGCATGGCGGGTGGTGTTTTTTCCAATGTTAAATTGAATCAGAAAATTCGTGCACTTGCCCCATGTCGGGAGGTTTTTATCTATCCCAACATGACCGACGGGGGAATATGCGCCGGTTCAGTCTACGATTGGATGTTCAAAAATAACCGCCCGCCCCATGCGTCTTTTCCCAGTCTGTATCTGGGTCCGCGCATTGATGCGGAAACCATGCGGCAGCGACTGTTGCAAGCCGGCTTTCATCCGCAACGCCCAGACCATTTGCTGGAAGAAGTTTGTCATCTTCTCGACCAAGAAAAAATCATCGGTCTGGTCCAGGGAGGAGGGGAGTTTGGCCCCCGTTCCTTAGGCAATCGCAGCATGATTTGTTCTCCGCGCAATGTGAACAAATGCGATGAAATCAATCGGCGTCTTGGCCGCAGCGAATTCATGCCTTTTGCCCCTTCCATTGCCGAAGAATGGGCCGGGCGATCTCTCGTGGGTTATTCCTCCGATTGCCTGTCGGCCCGCCACATGACACTCAGCTTTACTGCCACGCCGGAACTGGTCAATAATTCACCGGCGATTGTCCATGTGGATCAAAGCGTGCGTCCCCAAATCGTTCGGCATGCCGATAATCCATTCTTCCACGATTTATTGCTCGCCTGGCAGCAAAAAACCGGGGTATCCAGTTTGCTTAATACCTCATTCAATCGTCACGAGGAGGCCATTCTTAGCTCTGAAGAGGATGTGCTGGGTGCGGTAAAGGAAGGAATCATGGATGTACTGTTATTTCCTCCCTACCTTCTGATTATGGGGTAGATACCGATATCATGAGTTCGCCAATTTCTCCGTCGGATGTCGCAAGGGGCGCGTGTCTGCCGCAGCGACCGGCTGAAGGCTCCGTTTCCCCGTGCCTGCACCCCTGGAGCAATGTTTGGATCAACGCAGCCGGGTGGGTGTCGTGTTGTCCGCAAAACCGGATGCGTTGGGGAAACATTCGGGAAACTCCCTTGGAGCAACTTTGGAACTCGAATCCTGCACAACGGGTGCGTCGCCTGATCGCGGGAGGGGTTTACCAGGCGGCGGGGTGTGATCGGGAGTGTCCTTTTTTGCGGGGATCTTTTCGACCGCCGGAGCAGGCTCCGCCCGTGGCCGAGCTGATCAATCCCGAATTTGTCGATCCCATGGATGGTTCGGCTTATTCAAACAACCTCAAGGCGATGGACTCGGCCTACCGACAACGCCAGGAAATTTTGACCAGCCAGCCCATCTTTGTGGACCTGCAAACGACAGTCCGGTGTAATTCCGATTGTTTCATGTGCCAGCAACCCCATGGGGATGACATGAGTCTCCCCGTGGAAACCATGGAATCCCTCTCCCCCTATCGAGCTACCGCCGGATTTTTTCGTTGGCAGGGTGGGGAATCGTTCATTCGCAAAGATTTTGTCACTTTTCTGGAACGCTTTGACCATCCTGCCCATCCCCATCTGCGACGCCTGGTTATCAGCAATGGTTCTTTTTTGGGCAGAAAACTCCTTGAACGCCTGGTTCTGGTGGACCGGCCCCCCTCTTTCCTCATCTCCATGGATGCGGTCAGTGAACCGGTTTACCAAAAAATACGGCGCACCTTGAACCATGGCAAAGTGCTGGCCTGCCTGGAATCCCTGGCTCACCTGCAAAATGTGTTGGGACGCAGGGATTTGGTGACCTGGAACTATGTTGTGATGAAATCCAACTTTGCCGAAATGGAACAGGCCATGGATCTGGCAGAACAGTGGCAGATCCATCTTAATTTTGCCCCTCTTCAAGGTTTTTACGCAGATGAAAATTTTTTTCTATTTCCATGGATAATAAACAATGAAAAATATTTTTCACACATTGAAATCATGGAAAACCGAGCTAAAAAATATCGAATTAAAATTTCAGGTTTTTCAGGTATGCGACAACGTCTCTGGAATCGGGAGCATCCGGGGGAAAATTAGGGGTAGTTTTAAAATTTTATTCCACTTCAACTGGGGAAAAACAACTCATGGAACCCATAAAATGGCAGGTTCCCTTCATTGATCTAAGGTTGGCATGGTCGAGGGAAAAGGTTGACCTGCTCGGCATTGTGGATGATGTCTGTGCCGATGCCCGTTTCATCCTGCGCCAGGAAGTCGAAGCATTGGAGCAGCGGGCGGCCCAACGTCTGGGGGTTAAACATGCCATTGCGGTGGGTAATGGCACCGATGCCATAACTCTTGGGTTGCGGGTGGCGGGGGTGAAACCTGGGGATGAGGTGATTACGGTGGCCCATACGTTTGTCGCCACCATCGCCAGCATCGTCCAATGCGGGGCGACCCCCATATTGGTCGATATTGGTTCCGATTTTCTCATGGATCCAGGGCTTTTGGAGGCGGCGATCACCCCCCGTACCAAGGTGGTGGTCCCGGTGCATCTGAATGGTCGTTGTTGTGCTATGGAAACCATTGGGGCCATTGCCAATCGCTATGGTTTGCAGATTGTTGAAGATGCCGCCCAGGCTTTTGGATCGACGTTGGATGGAAAATATGCCGGCTCCTTTGGTCTGGCCGGAGCCTTCAGTTTTCATCCCATGAAGGTGCTTTCCTGCTGTGGTGACGGCGGATTGGTCACAACCCAGAATGACGAAATCGCCGAAACGGTCAAAAGATTGCGTAATCACGGGCAGCGCAACAAAACCGAGATCGTCCATTTTGGCGTCAACAGCCGTTTGGATAATCTACAGGCGGCCATTCTTCTCTATCGACTGCGTAAACTAGATTCCATTCTGGCCCGGCGCCGAAGTATCGCCCTGCGGTATCATGCGGCGTTTGCTTCCTGTGGCAACATCATCCTCCCTCCCCATCCTGGAAACCCCGGGGATCGGCACCAGGATGTCGTGAGTGGCTTTGTTATTCGTTCCCCCGACAGGGATGCCTTGCAACGGCACCTGGCAGGGCAGGGAATCGAAACCTTTGCCCATTGGTGGCCGGCATTGCATCGGCGGGACAATCTGCATCTTGATTTTTCGCTGCCGGTGACAGAGTCCGTCAGCAACCAAGTGCTTTCCCTTCCCGTGTTTCCGGAAATGACGGATGAACAGGTGGACTGGGTGATTCGCTCGGTGTTGCATCATGGCTAGGATCATGATCACCGGCATTTGTGGTTTGATCGGACGTAACCTGGCCAGAGCTTTGGTTGCCAAAGGGCATGAGGTCTACGGCATTGACCTAGTTGCGGCTTCCGGCCTGCCCGAATCGGTTCGTTATCATCAGGGGGATATTGCCGATCCCGGGTTGGGTTTGGACATGCTGGCCTCCATGGAGGGCGTTATTCACCTAGCGGGGGTCAGTCGTGTCAGCGAGGCGCGTGCCAATCCCGAACTGGCCTTGAAAGCCAACGTGCTCGGTTCGACCCGTCTGTTCCAGGCGGTTTGCCATTCGGCGCGCAAACCATGGATCATGCTGGGATCCACCCGGGAGGTGGACGATTTGCAACGTCGTGGTGTTTTTCAGTCGCTCCAGGATATTTATGCCCTGAGCAAGCTGGCCATGGAGTCTGTTGCTTCGTGTTATGCGCGGGAGTCGAAAAGCTCGTTGTTGATTTTGCGGTTTTCCGATGTGTACGGCGATCCGGAGGATCAGGGAAAAAAACTGCTCCCCACCTTCATCCGGCAGGCCAAGGCCGGTCTCCCTTTGTCGATCCACGGCAGCAGCCATGGAGTCAACTTTTATTTTACCCACATCCGGGATGTCACCCAGGCGGTGGTGGATGGGGTCAACTTTCTTGCGGCAGCCTCTGAACCGGTCCATGCAATCCAAAGGGTTTGGGACGCAGGCAGCCCCACAGACAGCCGGGGTCTGGCCGAAATGATTCTCAGTATCAGTCGCTCCCATGCAAAAATCCAAAACATCTCTGTGACGAGGGGGCAGTCACAGACCGATCCGGCGATCCAGGAACTCCCTTTTTTGCCCACAGTTTCCATTGCGGCAGGGATTCAAGAGTTGCTCGATAACATCTGAGCACTGCTAACCGTTCGGTCCCCCCTCATTTTTTTCAAAGGGTTGTTGCGGGGGGCCGTGGAGGATTATCCTCTCCCAGCGAAGGTTTGGAGGCCGTGCCGCCAAAGTTCTTCTTAACCAGGGGCAGCGATACGATCACGATGGTCCCTTGGGGATCGGTTTCGGTGTCCAGGTGAATGTCTCCGCCCTGGAGCCTGGCGAAAAGACGCGAAGAATAGGTGCCGATGCCTGTCCCGGCGGTTTTTTGGTAGCTTACGAATTTATCGAAAAAACTGTTTCTGATTTCTTGAGGAACTTGGCCTCGGTTATGGATTTGGGTCAGAGCCATGTTTCCATGGACGCGGATGGATATTTCGATGTTTTCCCGGAAAGGTGAGGCCTCGATGGCGTTCTTGATCAGGTTGGAGAAGATGGAGTGGCACAGCATGTCTTCTCCAAGGATCGATAATTCTCTCTGTTTCCCTTCAATTTTTTTCAGGGATATTTCTTTGCTGCGGCAAAGAATAGCCAGTTCAGACATGGCCTTTTCAACAACAGACCCCAAATCAACTTCGGCCTGATGCAAATCGTATTTTCCATTTTCGATCTTGTACAGATCCAGGGAACGGTTGATCATTTCCAGGAGACGAAATCCCGAGGTTTCGATACCCCGTAAAATTTCCTTTTGGGCCGCATTGCACTCACCGACCTCCTGGATGATTTCAGGCCCGGAAATAACGATTCCCAGTGGGTTTTTTAGGTCGTGGCGCATGATAGAATCCATGTCATCACGCAGTTTTGCTGCTTCCAGAAGGAGGTTGTTCAACTCGACCATGTTTTTCTGGGATTTTTCCATGGCTGAAAAATGGTCAATGAAATCTATATTTTGCGAAACCCGGCAATAAAACTCTTCTTCAAGAAATGGTTTTGAGATAAAATCATTGGCCCCATACTTGATAAACTTGGCGGATAATATATTGTTCCCGTAGGAAGAAAGACCGATGATGGCCATTCTTTCTTTTCTGAATTGGAGACGCAATTTTTTAGTCAACAAGAACCCGTCCATTTCCGGCATGTGAAAGTCGATGATGGCGAGTTTAATGTCTTTGTGTTTTTCGGCCAGATCCAGAGCTGTTTGCCCTCTGGCGGCTTCCAATACTTGATAACGATGTTTTCTCAGGAGGGCGACCAGCATATGGCGGACGCTGGTGGAATCATCGACGACCAATACTTTATGGTTGGAGTTATTGTAGAAGCGACTGATGAATGAGACAACAGATTCTACGACACTTAAGTGTTCCTTGAGGAAATAATCGAGGATACCTTTTTGGAGAACCTGGTCACGGATATCGTCACTGAAGTCGCCGGTGAAGGTAACGGCGGGAATATTTTTTAAGGTTATAAAATCAACAATTTCGATACCTTCAGCATCGGGCAGGTGAAGATCAAGGGTGGCGATAAAAATGTCATGTTTTGATTCTTCAAGGATTTGCCTGGTTTCAGACAAGCTTTTTGCCCACAAAACATTGAAGGGGGTATTTTTTTTGATGGACTCGATGAGAAATTTTCCAAAGCTCTGGGAATCTTCAACGATGAGTACGGTAGCCATGGAAAAGGAGATCCATTACAAGGATTTAAGGTCAATGGGAGAAGTATGGGGTTTTAATCATTTGTTGACCGAGGAAAGGACGCTTGACGTTCAAGTGTTCCGTTGCCATACGTAAAAATACACCATACCATTAATGAGGAGGACTCCGCACCCAATTATTGTGAATCCCCAGGGGGGAAATCCGCCTGGAAACCACAGATCTGGGTAGATCATGGGCAACAGGTAATGTTCAACGAAGCTGACGGAGTAGCCTGCCTGGCGGTTTAAGTAGCGCAGATGGTTTTCCAGGTAGGTCAGGGGGCAGATCCAGCCGCCGATTTCTATTATGGCCCCCCACGCAGTGCACGGGATGTGCACCCGCATCAACCACGGCCATCGCAATACCAAAAATCCACCGCCCAAGACAAAGGCAACAAAGAGGAGGTGGAAGCAGACGACAGCGTCGGTCAGAAGGATTAAGAGCATGGTATGACTAAAGAGAATATGATACCCTTGGACAAAAATAAAGACATCGGGTACTCTCGCCCCTACCCTCCCCATAGGAATGAAGTTTTTTTGTTGAACATGATGCCCTGCGGGCACAAAGTCAAAAGCAAAACCTTGGGGCGCTGCCCCAAACCCCGCCGGGGGGGATGATCCCCCCTTACAAGTGTAGGTTTTTTATCGTAAGTTAAAAACGGGTGACGAAACAATCAGTTCCGATATAGAATGGAGTGTCTTACGTTCCAAATTCCATCG